>NZ_DDNT01000014.1:158987-312927 GCF_002341285.1 Methylophaga sp. UBA2513
GTGTCTACCAATTCCACCACGTCGGCAAGGGTAATCAAGGTTGCGTATTCTACGGTAATTCAGGCAAATCTGCAGGTGTTTTATCGACTTTTTGTTCTGTTGTTGGCACAGACTCTGTCACACTTTTCGCTTTTCCTGGTGTATCGACTGAAAAATAGGCTAATGTCAGGCTGGTGATAAAGAAGATTGTTGCCAGCACAGCACTCGCACGACTTAAAAATGAAGCCGAACCTTGGCTGCCAAACAAGCTGCCTGAGGCACCACCGCCACCACCACCGAATGCAGCGCCTGCATCAGCACCTTTACCGTGCTGAATCAGAACAAATCCAATCAGCATAAGACAGGCAATAATATGAACTGTGAGAATAATCGCGTGCATGTGTTGTTAACCTAATTTTAAAACTGCGGCCTGACATATTTTAACAAACTCATCGGCATCAAGCGATCCACCGCCGACGAGCCCACCGTCAATGTCAGGTTGTAGAAACAATGGCGCAGCATTATTACCTTTTATGCTGCCTCCGTAAAGTATTCTTATATTTTCTGCTATTTCTTTATCGTGTTTTGCTACACGTTGACGCATAAAGCTATGTACGTCTTGCGCCCATTCTGGCGTGGCTGAGCGTCCTGTACCAATAGCCCATACAGGTTCATAGGCTAAGACGGTATGCGCTAAACCTTCAACGCCTTGATGCGCAATCACGGTGTCGAGTAATCGCAATACAACCTCTTCTGTGCGACCGACCGCATGCTCGTCTGGACTTTCACCAATACATATGATGGGGGTGATACCAGCCCTGACTGCCATTTCATATTTCTCAGCGATAATACGATCTAACAGACATTGGTCTAAATCTAACTCAGCATATAAACAACGTCTCTCTGAGTGCCCTATCAGCACATACTGGCAACCAAAATCAGCCAGCATACTTGCCGAAATTTCTCCGGTGTAAGCCCCTTTTTCAAATTGAGATAGATTTTGTGTACCCCACGCCAGGTCAGTTCCTGAAAGAGCTGACTGCACCTGGCCCAGATAAACGGCTGGAGGAAATAATGCGACTTCTATATCGGAGAATGTATCGGCTTTTGAAAGTATTCCCTCAAGTAGTGCTTTGTTACTCTCACTAGAGCCGTTCATTTTCCAGTTGCCAGCGACTAGTGGTTTTCGCACCTAAGACTCTCTCTGAATATAAAATGAAACATCAGACTACATACCCACCATGAATAATGCAATGTATGAAATATGACAAGGATTGTACTCGTTGATCCATCAGAGCCAACAGACATGGAAATTAATTTTTCAGTACCTGTTCAATTACCGATGCCAGTTCTTCTGCTAGTTGTTTAGTCAATGTCGCATCAATGCCTTCCACCATCACTCTGATCACAGGCTCCGTTCCCGATGCTCTGAGTAACACGCGTCCCTCATCACCCAACCTTTTCTCTACAGAAGTAATGGCATTGTTGATATCCGCATTACTGCTGATATCGATCATTTTATCTATCCTGACATTGATTAAATGCTGTGGATATTTTGTGACGACTGAGCGTAGATCATGCAGGCTATTATTGGTTTGCTGAATTTCGGCGACAACTTGAAGCGCTGCCACAATACCATCACCTGTCGAGGTTTTATCTAAACAAATAATATGGCCTGATGCTTCACCACCAAGCAGGCCGCCTACCTGTTGTAGTTTTTCCATCACATAGCGATCACCCACTTTGGCTCGGTGAAGTGACATATCAAATTTTGCCAAAGCATGTTCTAAGCCCAGGTTAGACATCTGCGTACCGACCACATCAGGCATACTCGCACCCATGCGTTGTCTTGCTCTGGCAATGATAAATAGGAGCTCATCACCATCAACAATTTCACCACGATGATCAACCATGATAATGCGATCACCATCGCCATCTAGTGCCAGCCCCAAATCTGCTTTGTTTTCCAGTACCGCTTGTTGTAATAGCCGAGGTTCAGTTGAGCCACAATTTAAATTGATATTAAAGCCATCAGGTTCAGCGCCCATAACAATGACATCAGCACCTAACTCTTTAAAGACATCTGGTGCAACGTGATAAGTAGCTCCATGAGCACAATCAACTACGATTTTGAGTCCATGCAGATCCACGCCACTTGGTATGGTGCTCTTACAAAACTCAATATATCGACCCGCTGCGTCACCAATCCGATGCGCTTTACCTAAGCGAGTCGAGTCAACTGTTTTTAACGGTTGCTCCAGCATGGCTTCAATTTCCAGCTCTATTGCATCAGGGAGTTTTGTACCTTGGGCAGAGAAAAACTTAATGCCGTTATCATGATAAGGATTATGGGAGGCGCTGATGACGATACCTGCTTGCGCATGGAAAGTACGCGTCAGGTAAGCGACGGCTGGTGTCGGCATAGGTCCTAATAAATATATATCAACACCAGCAGCCGATAAACCGGCTTGCAGGGCTGACTCAAACATATAACCTGAAATGCGGGTATCTTTACCAATAATGACGCGGCTATTACGATCTTTGGCCAGAACACGGCCAACCGCCCAACCTAGCTTTAATACAAAGTCTGGCGTAACAGCTCCAACACCGACACGACCACGGATTCCATCCGTACCAAAATAACGTCTTTGTTTAGTCAAAATCATCTACCTGCATTACAGCCTGACTTAGCTTTACGGCTTGATAGGTTTCTTTTACATCATGAGTTCTAATGAGCTTTGCCCCTAGCCATGTGGCAATCGAGGCCAGCGACAAACTTCCTGCCAATCGCTCATCAACCGATACTTTCAACATGTCCCCGATAATAGATTTACGGGAAACCCCGACGAGCACTGGATATGGTAAATCCGTCAGTACAGACAAGTGCTTCATTAATCGAAGATTGTGACGGGCACGTTTACCAAAACCAAACCCAGGATCAAGCATGATATGTTGTGCTTTGATACCTGCTTTTAGACAAGTATCTACACGTTCCAGTAAGAATGTTTTTACTTCTGTCACCACATCATCATAGTGTGGTTCTTGCTGCATAGTTTGAGGAGTACCCTGCATATGCATCAGGCAGACGGGGACTTTTAACTCAACTGCAGCTTCAAGTGCACCTTCCATGCGTAAGGCATTAACATCATTGATAAGACCTGCACCCGCTTTGACTGCTGCTGTCATCACGCCAGGCTTCATAGTATCAATGGAAATTGGGATATCGAATTCAGCACTTATCATTTCGATGACAGGCGCAACGCGTTCGATTTCTTCCTGCTCAGCCACGATATCTGAACCAGGTCGCGTGGACTCACCACCAATGTCCAAGATATCAGCACCGTCTGAAATTAACTTTTCAGCTTGTTTTAAAGCAGCATCACGATCAAAAAATTTGCCACCGTCAGAAAATGAATCTGGGGTGACATTAATGATGCCCATAATACGAGGAACGGACAAGTCCAAGGACTTGCCCGCACAGTCAAAAATCACGTGATAACTTCCTGATATTTAGTGTAACTGATCAGCTGGTTTGCCAGATGGTGTTTCAGACGAATCAGATTCAGTATCACCTGATGCTGGTGGCGGTGAAGAACGGTCAGTCCAGTCTTTAGGTTCACCCGGTTCACGGCCTTCCATGATGGCATCAATCTGATCACTATCGATGGTTTCATACTTCATCAATAGTTTTGACATGGTATGTAATTTATCCATGTTATCAATCAACAATTGTTTTGCACGCTCATAGTTACGATTGATGACACGTCTGACGTCTTCATCAATCTGTTTAGCTGTCAGATCAGACACGGCTTTATGTTGAGTAACACTTCGGCCCAAGAAGACTTCGCCTTCATCTTCACCATAAGACAAAGGCCCCATATTGTCAGACAAGCCCCATTTGGTAACCATGTTGTGAGCCAACTCTGTAGCCCGTTGAATATCGTTCGATGCACCAGTAGTTACTGCTTCTTCACCAAAAATAAGTTCTTCGGCTAAACGACCACCATACAGACTTGAGATTTGGCTTTCCAAAGTCTGCTTACTGTAACTGTACTTATCTTCCGTCGGTAAGAACATAGTCACACCAAGAGCCCTACCTCTCGGAATGATGCTGACTTTATAAACAGGATCATGTCCAGGCACTAAACGACCAATAATGGCATGGCCGGCTTCATGATAAGCCGTCAATTCTTTCTCTTTCTCGTTCATGACCATGGAGCGACGTTCTGCACCCATCATGATTTTATCTTTGGCGAGTTCGAGCTGTTCCATGCCAACCAGACGTTTGTTACCACGAGCAGCGAACAATGCCGCTTCGTTTACAAGGTTAGCTAAGTCAGCACCTGAAAAGCCGGGTGTACCACGAGCAATCACTCTTGCATCCACATCATCTGATGCTGGGACTTTTCGCAGGTGGACGTTAAGAATTTGCTCACGACCACGGATATCAGGGAGTGGTACGACAACTTGACGATCAAAACGACCTGGGCGTAATAGTGCAGGGTCAAGTACGTCAGGACGGTTCGTTGCAGCAATAACAATGACGCCTTCATTACCTTCAAAACCATCCATCTCGACCAATAACTGATTAAGCGTTTGTTCACGCTCATCATTACCACCGCCCATGCCCGCACCACGGTGACGACCAACAGCATCAATCTCATCAATAAAGATGATGCATGGGGCATGTTTTTTAGCTTGTTCGAACATATCACGAACACGCGAAGCACCAACACCAACAAACATTTCAACGAAGTCAGAGCCAGAGATAGAAAAGAATGGCACTTTGGCTTCACCAGCAATTGCTTTAGCCAGTAATGTTTTACCCGTACCAGGTGAACCCGCCATCAAAATACCGCGTGGGATCCGACCACCTAATTTTTGGAATTTGCTTGGGTCACGAAGAAAGTCGACAAGCTCGGCGACTTCTTCTTTGGCTTCTTCTACACCAGCCACATCTTTGAAGGTCACTTTGACTTGGTCTTCATTAAGCATGCGTGCTTTGCTTTTACCAAATGACATGGGGTTTTTACCACCACCACCTTGCATTTGTCGCATAAAGAATATCCAGACACCAATCAGCAACAGCATTGGGAACCAAGAAATAAAAATCTGCATAAGAAGACTGGTTTTTTCAGCAGGCTCTGCTTTTATCGTCACACCATTGTCTAGCAGATCACCAATCAAGCCTGGATCGTAGTCAGGACTGTAAGTTGTAAACTTACTGCCGTCAGTCAGTTCACCTGAAATGGTTCTGCCCTGTATATCGACTCTGGAGACTGCACCGTTTTTAACATTGCTGATAAAGCTGGAGTAGTCCATGCTGCCTGAATCGTTATTTTGCGGACCAAAATTATTAAAGACAGACATCAGCACTACGGCGATGACGACCCACAAAATAATATTTTTCATCATGTCATTCAATGTAAGGTACCTCTGGTTACCATTAAATGTTACTTGAGACCACGTCCCAATAAATAAACTTCACGACTTCTTGCTCTGGAAGCCCCCGGTTTACGGGTCACTACTTTCGTGAAATTGTCTCTCATTTCTTTCAAAAAAGCGTCAAATCCTTCGCCCTGAAATACTTTGACAAGAAAGCAACCGCTTTTACTTAAGTTGTTCAATGCAAAATCTAAAGCCAACTCAACCAAGTGCATACTTGAAGGCTGATCAATCGACCCTACTCCTGTCATATTGGGGGCCATATCTGATAATACAAGGTCTATTTGTCGGCCATCCAATACTTTATTCAGTTCATCCAGTACATCGTCCTCACGAAAGTCACCTTGAATAAAATGTACACCCGTCAGTGGCGTCATTTCTAAAATATCCAATGCGATGACTTTACCATTGTCGCCGACTTTACCTAAAGCATAATCAGACCAGCCACCTGGGGCTGAGCCCAAATCAACAACACTCATGCCAGGACGGATGAGCTTATCTTTATCATCAATTTCTTTTAGCTTAAACGTGGCGCGCGAACGATGACCTTCTTTCTGTGCCTGTTTGACATATTGATCATCAAAATGTTCTTTTAACCAGCTTTGACTTGATTTACTTCTTGCCATATCAGGACACTTGCTCTGCTTCTGCACGTTTATCGGTGGTTAACACTAACATTAAACCAAGCAAGCTCATCAGCATATACAGGCTTTCACTGAATTGATGTAATGTGTTAAATCGTTCACTAAGAACAGCATCTGCACGCCAGTCTAATAACTTTATTGATGTCATCTCTGGCTGAATAAATGCCAAAAAGATAAAACTCATAATAAGCATGGCTAAAATAAGCCAGCTGCGCCAATAACGATGAAATGTCTTCAGACCGAAAATAAACAGTCTACTCACTAATAATATACAAGCACTAATGAGGCTGATTATATTAACGGCATAAAACAATTTGCCGGCATAGTCACCGGCAATTGTTACATCTAAGTTGGCAAAGGCCATTGGAACAGCTAAATAACCTATTGACCATAACGCCCCTATCCATAGAGTCAGAAGTAGCCGTTCACCTGTATAGCCAGACAGCATGCTTATGCCTCGTAGCCTATCTCAACGATTTCATATTCAATGTTACCGCCGGGCGCTTGCACTGTCGCTACATCATCAATTTCTTTACCGATGAGAGCTCGAGCAATGGGTGACGAGACTGAAATACGATTTAACTTAATATCAGACTCATAATCACCCACGATTTGGTATTTCACTTCTTGGTCTGTATCGATATTCAATAACGTAACGGTAACGCCAAACACCACCCGACCTTCTTGGGGCAATGTTGCCGGGTCAATAATCTGTGCATTCGATAATACAGACTCAAGCTCTTGAATACGGCCTTCGATAAAACTTTGCTGTTCTTTTGCTGCATGGTATTCGGCATTTTCTTTTAAATCACCATGTGCACGGGCTTCTGATATGGCAGCAACGACTTCAGGTCTTGCTACCGTTTTCAGATGTTTCAATTCTTCTTTAAGTGCTTCAGCACCACGTGAAGTAATAGGTACAGCCATTAATTTAACTCTCCATGCAAAGATTGCAGTCTGTTAACAGAACCAACATCTTCACTATTTAATGCTTGAACAGTGGCCCTTGCCGCTGCCAATGTGGTTGTATAATTGACTTGATGCTGTAAGGCCGCGCGACGGATTTCTCTTGAATCCGCGACAGACTGACGACCTTCTGTGGTATTCACAATCAAGTCGATTTCATCATTTTTAATCATATCAACGATATGCGGTTGACCTTCTGCGACCTTGTTTACGGGTTCACATGACACACCAGCTTCTTCCAGCACACGCTGTGTACCTCTGGTGGCTAGTAAAGCAAAACCAAGTGACGACAGGTCTTTTGCAATTTGAATAACTGCTACCTTATCAGCCTCACGAACGCTGATAAAGGCTTTACCACCTGTCGGTAACACGACAGAGGCAGCTAACTGTGATTTTGCAAAGGCTTCACCAAACGTTCTGCCAACCCCCATGACTTCGCCTGTTGATTTCATCTCAGGCCCAAGGATCGGATCAACACCTTGGAATTTGATAAATGGGAATACCGCTTCTTTAACTGAATAGTAAGATGGAATCACTTCTTTAGTGACACCTTGATCAACTAGTGATCGGCCAGCCATTGCCCTAGCAGCAATTTTAGCGAGCGGTTCACCAATTGATTTCGATACATAAGGAACCGTTCTGGACGCACGTGGGTTGACCTCAAGAATGTATATTTGCTCACCCTTGATAGCAAACTGCGTGTTCATTAAGCCTTTTACACCCAGCTCTAAAGCCATTTGGCGTACTTGTTCACGAAGTTGATCTTGTGTTGCCTGACTTAAACTGTATGGAGGTAATGCACAAGCAGAGTCACCAGAGTGAACACCGGCCTGCTCAATATGTTCCATAATGCCACCAATCAGCACATCTTTACCGTCACAGATGGCATCCACATCAACTTCAATAGCGTCGTCAAGGAAACGGTCTAATAATACTGGTGATTCGTTCGATACTTTGACAGCATTTAACATGTAACGCTGTAACTCATCTTCGTTGTAAACAATTTCCATCGCACGTCCACCCAGAACATAAGACGGACGAACAACTAATGGATAACCAATTTCAGAAGCGAGTGACACTGCAGTATCAACAGAGTGTGCCAGTCTATTAGGTGGTTGCAGCAAGTTCAGTTTTTCAACCATTTGCTGAAAACGCTCGCGGTCTTCAGCATGATCAATAGCATCTGGCGAAGTACCAATAATAGGCACACCTGCCGCTTCAAGTGCACGCGCTAATTTTAGAGGTGTTTGACCACCGAACTGAACGATGACGCCTTTTGGCTTTTCTAACTCGACGATTTCTAAAACGTCTTCTAAGGTCAATGACTCAAAATATAAACGATCGGATGTGTCGTAATCAGTGGAAACCGTTTCGGGGTTACAGTTGACCATAATGGTTTCATAACCGTCTTCACGTAAGGCTAATGCAGCATGAACACAGCAATAGTCAAACTCAATCCCTTGACCGATACGGTTTGGACCACCACCCAAAATCATGATCTTGTCACGGTCACTTGGGTTGGCTTCACATTCCATATCATAGGTTGAATACATATACGCTGTGCCAGTGGCAAACTCAGCACCACAGGTATCAACACGTTTGTAGACAGGACGGACCTGCATCGCCTGACGGTATTCACGTACTTGTTTTTCAGTCTTCAGTAACAGTTTAGCCAGACGTGAATCAGAGAAACCTTTACGTTTCAGAACATACATTTCTTGCTGATCAATATCATTCAGCGAACGCTCTTTGAGTTGGTTTTCTAATGTCACCAATTCTTCGATCTGGATCAAGAACCATGGATCGATATGCGTTAGCTTTTGAATTTCGTCAAAACTAAAGCCATAACGGAAAGCATCTGCCACAAACCATAAACGGTCAGAACCTGGCAGACTCAACTCACGGCGTAATGTTTCCGCTGTGTTTTCTTCTGTCAGTTCAATGATTTCTGTCAAACCATCACGATCAATTTCCAGTCCACGTAGCGCTTTTTGTAATGATTCCTGGAAGTTACGGCCAATCGCCATCACCTCACCGACAGACTTCATCTGTGTGCTCAGACGGTTGTCGGCTTGAGGGAATTTTTCAAAGGTAAAACGCGGTACTTTTGTTACCACATAGTCAATTGTTGGCTCAAACGAGGCCGGCGTTGCATTACCTGTAATTTCGTTTTGCAATTCATCCAGCGTGTAACCCACTGCCAGTTTTGCAGCAACTTTTGCAATAGGGAAACCTGTTGCTTTAGAGGCCAGCGCAGAAGAACGTGATACACGAGGGTTCATCTCAATAATAATGAGGCGTCCTGTCTCGGGATTAACGGCAAACTGCACATTTGAACCACCGGTATCGACACCGATCTCACGCAGTACTGCCAGAGAGGCATTACGCATGATTTGATATTCTTTATCTGTCAGAGTTTGTGCTGGCGCAACCGTGATTGAGTCACCCGTATGCACGCCCATTGGATCCAGGTTTTCAATGGAGCAGATAATGATGGCGTTATCTTTACGATCACGCACCACTTCCATTTCATACTCTTTCCAACCAATGATGGATTCTTCAATCAGTAGCTCAGATGTAGGGCTGAGGTATAAACCGCGCTGACAGATTTCAATGAAATCTTGTTTATTGTATGCGATACCACCGCCACTGCCACCCATTGTAAAAGATGGACGAATAATCACTGGGAAGCCAAATTTTTCTTGAACTTTTATTGCTTCATCTAATGTGTGAGCAATATCAGACTGCGGCATATCCAGACCGATTTTACGCATCGCTTCACGGAATAAATCACGGTCTTCAGCTTTGTTAATCGCTTCACTGTCAGCGCCGATCATTTCAACACCAAATTGTTCTAAGATGCCGTGTTTTTCCAGATCTAATGCACAGTTCAATGCCGTCTGACCACCCATAGTAGGCAAGATAGCATCGGGGCGTTCCGCTTCAATGACTTTACTTACTGCTTGCCAGGTAACAGGCTCAATATAGGTTGCATCGGCCATATTGGGATCGGTCATTATCGTGGCTGGATTCGAGTTCACCAGAATCACACGGTAACCTTCTTCTCTCAGCGCTTTACACGCTTGTGCACCAGAATAATCGAACTCACAGGCTTGACCGATAACAATCGGTCCTGCACCCAGAATCAGAATACTTTGAATATCAGTACGTTTAGCCATCGTGTGTTATTTACCCGTTGCTTGTTCAAGTAGATCGATGAAGTGATCAAAAAGAGGAGCTGCGTCTTGCGGACCAGGACTTGCTTCTGGATGTCCCTGAAAGCTAAATGCAGGCTTGCTGACATGATGGATGCCTTGCAAGGTGCCGTCAAATAGGGACCTGTGCGTTGCTCTTAAGGTCTCTGGCAGCGTTTCTTCATCAACAGCAAAACCATGGTTCTGACTGGTAATCATCACCAATCCAGCCAGTGATTCTTGTACTGGATGGTTAGCACCATGATGACCAAATTTCATTTTGACTGTTTTGGCACCACAGGCCAGCCCAAGTAGTTGGTGACCAAGACAGATACCAAAGGTAGGGATATTTTTTTCCAGTAAGGTTTGAATAGCGCTGATGGCATAATCACAAGGTTCTGGATCGCCAGGTCCATTAGACAAAAACACGCCATCTGGATTCATCGCCAGAACGTCTTCTACAGGTGTCTGTGCAGGAACAACTGTCAGTTTGCAGCCACGTTCCACCAGCATTCTAAGAATATTCTTTTTCGCGCCATAGTCATAAGCGACCACATGGTATTTCGCTTCAACTGCTTTTGCTTGCCCATCAATATGCCAGCATCCCTCATCCCAAACATAGCTTTGTTTGGTGCTGACTTCTTTAGCCAGGTCTAGTCCTTTTAAGCCTTGAAAGTCTTTAGCCGCAGCAATAGCTGCTTCGACATCAATATCATCACCAGCAACGATGCAGCCTTTCATGGCACCTTTTTCACGAATCAAACGTGTGAGCGAGCGAGTATCAATACCTGCCAGGCCGACGATATTGTGTTTGACCAAGTACTCATCTAGTGCTTGTTCACTTCTCCAGCTACTAACAACCGGGGACAGCTCTCGAATAATGAGTCCACTTGCGTAAACATTGTCAGACTCTTCATCCTCCACATTCACACCCGTGTTGCCAATATGAGGATAAGTTAATGTGACTATTTGTCGACAATAAGAAGGATCAGTCAGGATTTCCTGATAGCCAGTCATTGACGTGTTAAACACCACTTCACCGACTGACTGGCCAATGGCTCCAATCGACTCGCCGTGATAAACCGTGCCGTCTTCAAGAGCAAGTAACGCACTCGTTCGCAAGGGAAACCTCCACCAGATAAAAATAATGGGGCTAACATGACGTTCTCCCCAGACAAAATCTTTGCAATTTTATCGCAAAACAGCAGGTCGAGTCCACGCTAAAAACGATTATCCCTCAGTGCTTGTGATAACTGTTTCAATTTGCTGAAAAGTAGTCTGCCTGTCAGACGTAGAGTTCTGGTCTGCGATGCGTATGCAGCGGCATATTCGAACGAACTTGTCGAAGGTACTCAATATCAATTCGACTCAATGTTAATCCCACTCTTTCAGGTGCACAGCAGAGGATGCTTCCCCATGGATCAATAATGACACTGCTGCCGTATGAAGTTCGATCACCATAATGATGTCCCCATTGATTCGGCGCAACGATATACACCTGATTTTCAATAGCCCGTGCAATTAATAGCGGTAACCAATGGTGTTTACCGGTATGAAGAAAAAAGGCGGCAGGCACGAAAATGATTTCAGCCCCTTTGTCAGAAAGTGAACGAAAGAGATCGGGGAAACGAAGATCATAACAAACGCTGAATCCGAGCCGACCTAGTTCGTGATCAATCACTACGGTTTTGTCCCCAGGTTTAATACCCGCAGATTCCATGTACCCCAAAGGCACTGCATCACACATATGGATTTTTCGATAACGAGCCTTTTCTTTGCCATCACGATCAATGAAAATGGAGGTATTGAATAACCGCCCACTATCTTCATCTGTCAGCTCGTAGACACTGCCCAGTAACAAGGCACAATGACTCTGTTTTGCAAGTTGGCTAAAGTGCGGCAATATCTCTGTTTCCAGTTTTTCTGCCACTTTATGCTTAGCTGAGTGATCCTTGCCGACATAGAGAAAGGTTTCAGGAAAGGCTAAAAGATTAAGCTTGCGTTCCGATGCCTCTGCGATCATGTTCTCAGAAAAAGCCAGGTTATATTCATAGCTTTCCGATGAATTCATTTGCACGATACCGACGTCTATTACCATCACATCACCTTACATTTTTTGTGCCTATTCCTATTTGACGAAAAATATAACAAAAAATCGTTCAATACAAACTCATACGCAACACATCAGAAAATCACTGGTGACATTAGCTTTGCTTAGGTATATTGGGGTGTTTACTCTGTAATCAATGAGGTCAGGCATGACGCAATCAATTATCACTAGTGGTTTCCCTAATCAGCGCCCAAGAAGAATGCGTAAAGATGATTTTTCCCGACGCTTGATGCAAGAAAATGTCCTGACAGTCAACGATTTAATTTACCCCTGTTTTGTGCTTGAAGGAAGCAATCAACGTCAACAGGTTAGCTCTATGCCTGGCGTAGAGAGATTGAGTATCGACCTGCTTCTTAAAGAAGCTGAAATTATTCATCGTTTAGGTGTACCCGTGATGGCTTTATTTCCAGTGACGCCTGTCGAGAAAAAAACAGAAGATGCCAGTGAGGCTTATAATCCAGAGGGTCTTGTTCAACAAGCTGTTCGAGCGCTACGACAGGAGTTTCCTGAGCTAGGCATTATGACCGATGTGGCGTTAGACCCTTTCACGACGCATGGGCAGGACGGTCTTCTCGATGACAATGGATACATCGTCAATGATCACACCGTTGATGTATTAATTAAACAAGCCTTATCGCATGCCGAAGCTGGGGCCCAAATTGTGGCACCATCCGATATGATGGATGGCCGAATCGGTGCTATTCGTGATGCACTGGAGTTCAACAGCCATATACACACCCGCATCATGGCGTATTCAGCCAAATATGCTTCCAGTTTTTATGGCCCATTCCGGGATGCTGTTGGTAGCTCAGGAAATCTAGGCAGCGGTAACAAATTTACTTACCAGATGGACCCCGCTAACAGTGATGAAGCTCTTCATGAAGTCGCATTAGATATTCAGGAAGGCGCGGATATGGTGATGGTGAAGCCAGGCATGCCTTATCTTGATGTTTTATATCGTGTGAAAGACACTTTCAAAAAACCCACTTATGTCTACCAAGTCAGCGGTGAATATGCCATGTTAAAAGCGGCTATCGACAATGGCTGGTTGACTGAATCGGTTATTTTGGAAAGTCTTCTGGCTTTCAAACGTGCTGGGGCTGATGGCATTTTGACTTACTTTGCTAAGGAAGTCGCTCAGCAATTAAAAGCTGGCATCTAATTTTAAAAATACGTTTGCAATGACTCTATGACTGATAAATACGCCGTAATAGGCCACCCAATTAAACACAGTAAATCCCCCTTCATTCATGCCGAATTTGCCAAGCAGAGCCAGCAAGATATTGAATACACAGCTATTGAAGTGCCATTGGAATCACTGGCTTCAAGTCTTCAACAGCTGCGAGATATTCTCAAGCTTAAAGGGATTAACATCACTGTTCCTTTTAAAGAACAAGCCTGGGCCTTGGCAGATAGTCTGTCAGATCGTGCTCAACGTGCTGGTGCCATCAACACAGTCATTTTTGAGAGTGACGGTACTATTTATGGTGACAATACTGATGGTATTGGCTTATGCCGAGATTTGGAAAACCACCATATCAGCCTTAAAGATAAGCGGATTTTGTTAATAGGTGCAGGTGGTGCGGCGCGAGGCGTCATCGCCCCGTTGATGACTTATCAACCAGCCGAATTATTTATTGCCAACAGAACAGCTAGTAAAGCCACTCAACTGGCTGATTTGTTTTCCGACTTAGGTGCTATTAAAGGCGGTGGATTTACTGACGTATCCGGTCATTTCGACATCATCATCAATGCGACGGCAGCAAGCCTACAAGACGAAGTACCTGACCTACCAGAAAGTATATTTACTGAAAAATCATGTTGCTATGACATGATGTATGCCGATAGGGATACCGCATTTATCAAGTGGGCAAAACAACACAAAGTCAGTCAAACCATTGATGGCCTGGGAATGTTAGTCGAGCAAGCTGCTGAAGCCTTTTATCTTTGGCGACAGATCAGGCCCGATACCCAAGCTGTTTTGCAGCAACTTCGTGAGAACATGAAATCAGACTAGCTTAGCCTAATAAAAAAGCCTGCTAAAAAGCAGGCTTTTTTGTGAACATACAGACCTTATTTATGTTCCTGAGCTAATTCAGGATGTGTGTTTTGCACATGATGTTTTTCTCTAACTGGACGAATAGACAAATTCGCCAGGAATGCCACAAGAAGTAATCCAGCCATGGCATACATAGTTGAATTATAAAGGCTTGGAGTAGGATCTAAAGTCCCTGCCGGTGCAATCTCCATCAGCTGTGAAATGGACACTGTTTTCGCGGCAATCAACTCATCGAGATTATCAATACTCGCCCCAAACTTTTGCAGGAATGCAGCTGGATCAACTTTAGCTGCTAATTCATGTAAAACCTTATTCATCGAGTGCTCACGCAGATGCGTAATCACATATGGTCCTAAAATGCCAGCGGTACTCCAGGCTGTTAACAGTCGCCCATGAATACCACCCACATGCATCGTACCGAAAATATCAGCCAGATAAGCTGGAATAGTGGCAAAACCACCGCCATACATAGTGAATATAATCATGGTAACGGCATAGAACATGACTAATGCTGTCACACTCGGACTCACACTAGCTTGTGTTGCTATAAAGGGAATAGATAAATACAGTAATGCTCCCAACAAGAAGAAGCAATGATAGGTATTTTTACGCCCGATGTAATCAGATGCTGTAGACCATAAAAAACGCCCTGACATATTAAACACGCTAATCATCAATACATAGGTAGCAGCAAAGCTGGCATCAACAATTCCTGGCAGGCTCGGACTAAAAATATCAGTAATCATGGTTTTTGCCACCCCGATCACCCCAATACCTGCCGTCACGTTAAAACACAATACAATCCATAGTTGATAGAACTGCGGTGTTTTTATCGCTTGATCAATATGAACATGGTTGTCAGAAATCAGACGGTTTTTTGTAGATTGATCTTTGGCTGGAGGCGTCCAGTTGTCTGGTTTCCAGTCTTTAGCTGGGACTCGAAAACTAAACGCTGCGATGGTCATCACAATAAAATACACAATACCAAGCGTGATGAAGACACTGGTCGCTCCGGTATCACCTGTGCCCACGACATAGACGCCTTCTGGCCCAGGCACGGGTGTTTTTAGCATATCGGCTGCGGAAGCAATGACAACTTCAACTTGTTGACCTGCCACTTCAGCATAGCGTCTACCCGATTCAGTAATCAGATTAACGTCGGTGACTTTGCCTAAATATTCAGGCATTCGATAATACAAACTCAGTAGGTAAGTGATTAATGGCGCCCCTATCATCGCACCACCACCAAACCCCATGATGGCGATACCTGTCGCCATACCACGTCTATCAGGGAACCAGCGAATCAAGGTACTGACTGGTGTGACGTAGGCAAGCCCTAAACCACAACCACCAATAGCACCATACCCCAAATAAATGAGCCAAAGCTCGTGTGTGGCAATGCCGATACTGCCAACGAGAAAGCCACCACCCCATAAACAAGCAGCGAGAAATCCGGTCGCTCTTGGCCCTACTTCTTCAAGCCATTTACCTCCAATGGCTGCTGCTAATCCCAGAAACACAATCGCGGTAGAAAAAATCCAGACAACAGATGAAAAACTCCAGTCATCAGCAGCACTGGCCACCACACCAAACTGTTTCGTCAGGGCTGGATTAAAAATACTCCAGGCATAGACCGAACCGATACACAAATGAATAGCGACAGAAGCAGGGGCAATTAGCCAGCGATTAAACCCAGGTTTGGCGATGATATGTTTCTTGGATAGCCGACTGGCCAAGTTATCAAACCATGACATCAGTAATATTCCTCTCTTTATATAGTTTTTATGTTTTTCAGCAACATATCACAACTATTGATCAAGACGGAACCGCCACAGAAAAAAAGCCTAAAAAAGCAAACCATGGGAAATGGTGGTGAAGGTGAAAACCAACAAAGAAAAACATCCCCACCGAAGAGATCGGCTTCTTTTTATGATTAAGATCGAGGTGAGGATGAAGGGGGAAATTGAGCCCCACAGTGTCGGTGCGACGGGGGTTCTTGAACCATGAGATTCAAGAGGGAAACTTCATGAAGATGGCAAACTTCCCGTCAAGCGGGCCTGTTTTTCAACTTCGGATTGTCAGTTTCCTTAAGCATTTGCTTATCGGCTCAAGACACACATGTCGCTATCGAGCACCGCAGGGACATGATCTATGATACGCAAATTCCCTATGCTTAGCTCAAGTTTTTTCAGAGCTCCAATTGTCTATCTTCTTCCAGAAAAGCGCTAACACGCTCTTTCAACTGCATAATTTTGTTGTTTACTTTTTCCATGTCATGACCTTCGTCATGTTTGAAAATAAGCAACTCGTGCGCTAAGTTGAGTGCTGCCATTACCGCGATACGATCGACACCTACCACTTTGCCACTTTGACGAATCTTTTCCATATTGTCATGGACCATCTTGGCAGACGCAATCAGCGCCTCTTTTTCTTCTTCCGGACAAGCAATTTGATATTCCTTGCCCAAAATTGTCACAGTTACCGGTGAACTCATAATTCGCTATCCAATTCTCTTAAACGACTCACCATCTTCTCAATCCGGCTTCGAGCCACATCGGTTTTTTCGATCAGTTGAGAACGTTCTGAGAGCCACGCTGTTTGTTGTGAGCGCAACAGCATGTTCTCTTCCCGCAATCGACGACTGGTACGAAGTAGCTCATCCACTTGTTGCTCCAATTGTTGTATCGCGTTCTTATCCATTAATATGAGTTCTTTCGCTGTGCGAGAATAAAGCCTAACTATAGACGTGCGCTGCCGACTCGGTCAACAACTGTCATAATAGGAACAATTTATGTTCCAATGCATAACATTGAACAAGATATCTTTTTTGCCATTATTCAGGTTTTAAGTTTATGTCACAACTCTACTTTCCATCTCTATCGCCCGATAATCAAAACGGTGATGGGCCTGCCAGTCTCGCTGAACTCCAGGGCGCTTTATGTGGTTTGCTTTGTATGGACGCTCTCGCCGATCGTAAAAGCTGGTACACACGATTATTTGAAGATTTCTCGCCTGCCGAAGAAGAGAAACAAGATTTAACACACCTGTTTGATGACACGATTCAGTCTCTAAATAGCCTGGATTTTGACTTTCAGATGGAACTCCCGGATGACAATGCACCGATTGTCTCACGTTTATCGGCGATGGCAGACTGGTGTCAAGGGCTTGTATTCGGCCTCGGTACATCAGGCATGACCAATGAAACAGAACTCTCTGATGATTGTCAGGAATACGTGACTGATGTCATCAAAATCAGTCAGGTTAATTTTGACAATGTAGAAGACACAGAAGAAGAACGTGCCAATTTTGAAGAACTCGTAGAATACATTCGTATGGGTCTTTTTTTACTTTACGGAGAATTGCAACCTACCGACCCAACTGAGGAAGCGACTGAACACTAATGCAAAAGAAAGAATTCACCAAACGCCGTCAACATCTGATGGATATTATGGGACCAGATACGATCGCTGTATTACCCAACGCGCCAGTGGCTAACCGTAACCGTGATGTCGACTATCCCTACCGAAGTGATAGTAGTTTCCACTACCTGACAGGGTTTGATGAGCCTGAATCCGTACTGGTGCTGATTCCAGGAAGAGAACATGGCGAGTATATTTTATTCTGCCGTGAACGGGACCTGGATAAAGAAATCTGGGATGGCTATCGTGCCGGTCAGGAAGGTGCTATCGCTGAATTTGGCGCCGATGACTCTTATCCAATAAGTGATCTTGACGATATCCTGCCTGGTCTGCTGGAAGGTAAAGAAAAAGTCTATTACACCATGGGAAATCAGCCGAGCTTTGATCAGCACATGGTGTCTTGGTTGAATCACCTACGCCAAGCAGCACGCTCTGGTAAACATTCGCCAACAGAGATTATTGAACTCGAGCATTGCCTGAATGAGCTTAGATTATTTAAAAGCAGTCAGGAAATCAAAGCCATGAAACAGGCAGCAAGCATATCGGCCCAAGCTCATATTCGTGCTATGCAATTTACCAAACCAGGTAAATGGGAGTATGAGGTCGAAGCGGAAATTATTCATGAGTTTATGAAAAATGGTTGTCGCTCCCCTGCTTACCCGTCTATTGTGGGTGGCGGTGAGAATGGCTGTATCCTGCATTACATTGAAAACAGTGCCAAGTTGAAAAGTAATGAGTTATTGCTGATTGATGCCGGTGCAGAATTCGAATGTTACGCGGGCGATATTACTCGCACTTTTCCTGTTAATGGTAAGTTCACTACCGCGCAGGCAGCTGTGTATCAAATCGTTTTAAATGCACAAAAAGCCGCCATTGCTGCAGTAAAGCCAGGCAATCATTGGAATCAACCACACGAAGCAGCGGTTGAGGTCTTAACGCAAGGCTTAGTTGAATTAGGCATTCTTAACGGCAATGTCGATCAACTCATCGAAGAAGGCGCTTACCGTGAGTTTTATATGCACCGAACTGGACATTGGCTGGGAATGGATGTACATGATGTCGGTGACTATAAAGTCGGCGGTGAGTGGCGCTTATTAGAACCCGGCATGGTATTAACGGTTGAGCCTGGTCTCTATATCCGCGATCAGGAACATGTCGATAAAAAGTGGCACTTTATCGGTATTCGGATTGAAGACGACGTACTGGTGACAAAAGATGGTTACGAAGTACTCACTGAAGCGGCCCCCAAGGAAATCGACGAGATTGAAGCATTAATGGCAGAGGCAATCTAAAACGTGAATCACAGCCTGTTTGATGTGTTGATTGTGGGAGGCGGTATGGCTGGTGCCAGCCTGGCTATCGCTTTGAAAGAGAGTCGGCTGAAGATTGGTCTTATAGAAGCGAAATCATTAGAAACAAATTCCCAGCCCAGTTACGATGATCGTGGCATTGCACTTAGCTATGGTTCGCAACGTATCTTCGAAACAATGGATGTCTGGACTGCTATCGAAAAGCACGCCAGTCCCATCCAACACATTCACGTGTCTGAGCGGGGCCGCTTTGGTGTGACACGCTTATCGGCCGAACAGGAAAAAGTGCCGGCACTCGGCCAAGTCATTACAGCCAAATATTTAGGCCACGCACTCAACCAGCAATTGCAGCAACTCGATAATTTGACATTATTCTGTCCAAGCATGGTGAGTGCAGTAGTCACCGAAGCTGAACATGTGAAAGTCACGTTAGATAACCATGACACTCTGACTGCCAAACTGCTTGTTGCCGCTGATGGACGCGAATCGACTATCCGTCACTGTTTGAACTTAAGTGCCTGGGAGCAAGATTACAGTCAGGTCGCTATCACCGCCAATATTTCTACAGATAAACCACATCATGGTTGGGCATACGAGCGTTTCACTACATCTGGTCCCTTGGCTTTATTGCCGATGACGGATAAACGAAGCAGCTTAGTATGGACAGTCAAAGCGGGTGAAGAAAGTGCATTGCTCTCCCTTCCAGAGGAAGCATTTCTAAAGCAATTACAACATCACTTCGGCTATCGTGCTGGACGGTTTATTCGTGTTGGCGAGCGTAACAGTTACCCTTTAATATTGATGCAAGCTGACATGCCAGTTCAAGCTCGAATCGTATTTATTGGAAATGCCGCTCACAGCCTGCACCCCATTGCTGGTCAGGGATTCAATCTTGGCTTACGTGATGTCGCGGTATTGGCTGAACATATTTTTGATGCCAAAGATTGCGGTCACGCTGAGTTGTTGCAACGTTATCAGCAGCAGCGTCAACAAGATCAGGATCAGGTTGTTAAATCCACAGACCAACTGGTGCGATTATTCAGTAATGATATTCCGCTATTAGGTCATCTGCGTGGGGCAGGACTTACGCTGATGGATACGATGCCTGTTATGAAACACTGGCTGGCACAGAAAAGTATGGGATTGGCACAAGCACAGCCTAAATTAGCTCGAGGTGTTCCCTTATCATGAAACAGCAATATGATATTACGATTGTCGGTGGTGGCATGGTGGGAGCCTGTCTGGCGCTGGCATTATCACGTTATGACCAATTCACCATTGCCTTAATAGAGGCTCGTCATGTTGAACCATTAACTGCTGACGATCCCTTTGACATCAGAGTCAGTGCATTGACCAAAGGTAGTGAAGCCATTCTGAAAAATCTGGGAATATGGTCAATGCTGCCACCAGCACGGCTATCTGCATTTTCTGACATGAAAGTCTGGGAAACCAGTGAGAGTCAGATACATTTCAATAGTGCTGATATGGGTACCAGCAACTTAGGTCACATCATTGAGAATCGGCAACTGCAAAAAACCAGTTTCAGCCTCTGTCAGCAACAAGCTAATATTGATGTAATTTGCCCAGCCAAACCAGTAGCTATTGATAACCAACAACTTCGTCTTGAGGATGGACGCATAGTAAAAACACAACTGATTATCGCGGCAGATGGTGCTCATTCGGCTATTAAAGAGCTGGCTAACATCCAGACAAAAGGCTGGTCATACCATCAAAAAGGCCTGGTGTGTAATGTTACCACTGAACATCCTCATCAAAACACCGCATGGCAGCGCTTCTTAGCTGATGGTCCGCTTGCGTTTTTACCTCTAAAAGATAATCATCAATGCTCAATTGTCTGGACACTTAAAAATGACGATGCTGATCGTCTGTTATCGCTCAGCGATGATGAATTTATCGATGAACTAAATGTGGCATTTGAAGAACGTTTGGGAAAAGTCACCCACATCAGCCACCGTGATGCTTTTCCGCTTCAACTACGTCATGCCGAGACATATATCAAACCAGGCATTGTTCTGGTTGGTGATGCCGCACACACCATTCATCCACTAGCAGGACAAGGCGTCAATATCGGTTTGTTGGATGCAGCAACGCTAGCCGAAGTTATTATCGATGCTGCCATGCATAATCGTGATATTAGTCAGCTACATACGTTACAAAAATACCAACGACAACGACATGCTGATAATCTGCTGATGCAAATGAGCATGGACATGTTCAAGCGTGTCTTCACTAACCGCATCGCTCCGGTGAGATGGCTACGTCAATTTGGCTTACGTCATGTCAACCAAAGTCGCTTACTGAAAAACCTGTTTATGCAGCAAGCAGCAAGCCGTTCTTTTGCCACGCCTAAACTGGCTCAGCGCCACTATGGCCGTGATTAAATTATCTCCCCTTCGTCTTTCTCAGATCAGATGACCATACTTTCATTTCACGGAGCCTAGTGTATGTTTCGATTCCTAACCCGTCAGTTTTTGACCGGCTTAATCACTATTCTGCCTATCACCATTACGCTCTATCTGATTTATTGGGTCATTTCTTCTGCAGAAAAAGCATTAAGCCAAGTCATCATGTTTCTGTTACCGGATTACATGTATTGGCCAGGGATGGGTTTTTTAGCTGCTATTGCCTTGATCTTTACTCTCGGTATTTTAATGCGCCTCTATGTTTTCAAGCGCTTGTTCAAGGGTGCAGAAAGCTTGCTTTATCACCTACCAGTCATCAAATCAATTTATGGCAGCATGCATGACTTTTTTCATTACTTCACACCGGGACGAGAAACTGAGTTTGAACAGGTTGTTTCCGTCAAACTGGATAATGGTATGGAGATGATTGGCTTTATCACATTGGACAGTGCAGAGCATCTACCAACCAAAGATGATGAAGATCGTGTGCTGGTGTATTTACCAATGAGTTATAACATCGGCGGCTATCCTGTGATCATGCCAAGACGCATGTTAAAACCGATTGATATGAGCATGGAACAAGCCATGCGTTTTGTATTAACTGCTGGAGTGGCTGGTCACACAAAACCTAAATAGGTAAGAAAACAAGCGTGGCCGCTCGAACGACAAATGTCTTAATAATACGGCCATTTTTCTGCGCGATGATTTGGGCAAGATTATCTTGGGTAGCAATCATTTTTCCAAACAGTCGTTGATAACTCAAATTACGTATCTCGCCTGATAAGCTATCGCTCAACATCAGTAGATTACCGTCACGATCACGTTTCTTTGCCAACAACCATGCCGCAATTTCTATATTACGAGCACTGTTATAGAGTTTTTGCTGATCGATTGAGGTCAGGTAAAAAAATTCGCTGTGGTTATCATAAGATGTCATCAGCATTTTTCTTAAGCCGACAATATAGGCAAGTACACGATCCCCCTGAAAACGTTCATCAAGAGAGAGTCGTATTATATCGGTTGGTCTCTTGATAATAGCCCATTCGGGGTAGATGAAATCCACCTCTCTGGAGAATGTCCGCTCCACACTCTCTTTGATGGTTCTGATATCCCTGTCATGACGAAGATTGGGATTACGTTTGTAAAGCTTCAACATTAATCTTTTTAACTGCGCCATCACCGCTTGTTGGTGAAGCTCTATCACTTCATCGATGTCACTCTTGGCTAGTCTGGAGACACCGTTATTTGACTGACTATTATTTCCGCTTGCCGCACAGCCCGTAATGAAAAAAACAAGCCATAAAACGCTAAACCATCTCATCCACTAACTGCCCTCCTGACGGCTTTGAATCATTATTCATGTCCTTGATATATAAATATTGCTGTACAGACTTTGGTAGTAGATTGTTTTGTCGTTCAGACGAAGATGAGTCACGTTCAGTGCCGATAAACTGCCTGACAAATTGCGCTTGCTGACTATCTTGTGTGGAGGCCAGTGGCACAACGACATTCGTTGTATCAGCTTGTTCTTTATCAACAATGGTAGCGGTGTATTCAGCGGCAGCATCAAAAGTAACAGGCAAACGCGCATTATTGCGTGGTTCAGTAGGAACCAGCGGGTAAAAATTCGCTTGTCTGTTATTGTTGATCTGCATCTATCATTACTTTTTTTCTTGCCTTGGACGCCTGCGTCGTGGCTTTGATGATTTATTCGCGTCGTGTCTTTTTCGTTGTGGTGCGGCTTCTTTTTCCTTTTTTACTCGTGGCTTGGGTGTGTCCAGTTGCTCATCAGAGGTTGATGCTAATGGTAATTTATGTTTGATATAAGCTTCAATATCTGGCAGTGAAAATACATATTCTTCACACGCTAAACTGATGGCAACACCGCTAGCCCCTGCTCGAGCAGTCCGTCCCGTGCGATGAACGTAGTCCTCTACATCTTGGGGTAAATCATAATTAAATACATGACTCACCTCAGGAATATGTAATCCTCGCGCAGCAACATCAGTGGCGACGAGGAAGGGAAATTCGCCATCCTGGAAGTGTTGCAATAAGCGTTCACGTTTTTTCTGGGGCACATCACCAGACAATAATGAAGCCTTGTAGCCATTCCCCTCCAAATACCCCCAGACAACATCTGCAGCTTGTTTTGTATTGACGAAAATAATGCCCCGTTCAGGATTCAAACGTTTAATCAACGCCAGCAGCAGAGGAATTTTTTCATCATTCGCCGGGTAATACACCCATTCTTCAATACGATCCCCCATCATTTTTTCAGGTTCGACCTGAACCTTTTCTGGGTTATTCATATGTTCGTAAGCTAATTCGCTAACTTTGTAGCTCAATGTCGCTGAAAACAACATCCCTAAACGTTGCTCGGGTTTAGGGATACGACGCAGGAAATAACGGACATCTTTAATAAAGCCCAGATCAAACATCCGATCGGCTTCATCAAGTACAACGACATCAATGAATTTTAAACTGAAGACACGTTGTTTCTGATAATCCAATAAGCGCCCAGGCGTACCGATTAAAATATCCAGTCCCCCCTTAATCATATCGCGCTGACGTTGGTAATCTTTGCCTCCATGTGCGATACCAATACGCAGTCCTGATTCAGCATTAAGTTTTTCTGCATCTTTCGCTATTTGAATGGCTAATTCGCGAGTCGGAGCTAAAATCAGTGCGCGTGGTTGTTTTCCGTCCCAGTTTTCAGCAGGCTTTTTTTCGAGCAGGCATTGAAAGGTGGCAAGTAAAAAAGCAATGGTTTTGCCTGTTCCTGTTTGTGCCTGACCAGCAACATCCCGGCCTGATAGTAATATTGGCAGCGCAGAAGCTTGAATCGGGGTACAGAATTCGAATCCGGCCTTCGCCAGCCCGGCTTTTAGTGAAGCGTGGAGTGGCAAGGATGAGAAGGCCTGCTCGGTTAGATGTGCACTCATAGAATACTTGCATTACCTTTTGTGATAGGAAAAAATGTTAGGCTATATCGTATGGGAGTATAGACCCACGATACTTTATATACCACTGGAGATAAAACATGAGCGAAAACGTCACCCACGTGACCGATGGCGACTTTGATAGCCAAGTACTACAGTCTGACCTGCCTGTGTTGGTCGATTACTGGGCTGAATGGTGTGGTCCATGCAAAATGATCGCCCCTGTATTGGATGAAATCGCGACCGAATACGCTGGTAAATTGAAAGTTTGCAAGCTGAATATTGACGAAAATCAGGACACTCCACCACGCTACGGTATCCGTGGTATCCCAACATTAATGTTGTTTAAAGATGGTGAAGTTGAAGCCACAAAAGTAGGTGCTTTAACAAAATCACAACTTGCTGCATTTTTAGATAGCAACATCTAAAAAATACATACTCCCCGCAAGCATTCTCGTTGCGGGGAGTTTGATTTTTACAATGAGCGTTATGCAGATACGCTATCAGTCCCCCGCCCGACTGATATGGCATAACACCAATTGACCAGTTCATATCCATCATGACCGGATAATGTGCTGGTTTATTTATTTCTGAACGATATGATCACAAAATGGATGTCTCAGAGCTTTTAAACGATCTAAACAAACCACAACGTGAAGCAGTTGCTGCACCTCTAGGCCACGCCAGGATTCTGGCGGGAGCCGGTAGTGGAAAAACACGGGTATTAGTCCACAGAATAGCCTGGCTGATACAAGCAGAAGGTTTTTCAGCGGGTAATATTTTAGCTGTGACCTTCACCAATAAAGCGGCTGCAGAAATGCGTGGTCGTATTGAAGAGATTCTGGGTTATCCACCAGGCGGCATGTGGGTAGGCACCTTTCATGGCTTAGCTCACCGCCTATTGCGCTCACATTGGAAAGAAGCCGACCTGCCTCAAAATTTCCAGATTCTGGATAGCGATGATCAACTTCGGATGCTGAAACGCATCATCCGCGCGATGGAACTGGATGAAGCACAATGGCCACCTAAACAGGCCCAGTGGTACATCAATGCACAAAAAGATGAAGGCCTGCGTGCCAAAGATATTCAGGCAGGTCATGATCCTTATTCAAAAAATATGCTGGCCATTTACCTTGCCTATGAACAGGCTTGTCAACGAGCTGGGGTTATCGATTTCGGTGAAATTTTATTAAGAAGCCATGAACTCTGGTTAAAACGCCCCGATATTCTGGCGCACTATCAGCAGCGGTTTAAACAAATTTTAGTCGACGAGTTTCAGGATACTAATACCTTGCAATACGCTTGGCTAAGATTACTCGCAGGAACTAGCGGACACCTGTTTATCGTAGGGGATGATGATCAGTCTATCTATGGCTGGCGTGGTGCACGTATAGAAAATATTCAACAGTTCGACACCGACTACCAGGGTGCCAGCACCATCCGTCTAGAACAAAACTATCGTTCTACTGGCAATATTCTCAAAGCAGCTAATGCGGTTATTGCCAATAATAGTGAACGCTTAGGCAAAGAATTATGGACAGAGGATGATGACGGCGATCCCATCCAGATTTATAACGCTTACAACGAACGTGACGAAGCCTCATACCTTGTCGAGCAAATCCGTAAATGGGTAGAAAACGGTGGGAAAAGAAGTGATGCTGCCGTGCTCTATCGTTCGAATGCGCAATCACGGGTCATTGAGGAAGCCTTACTACAAGCCGCTATGCCCTATCGGGTTTATGGTGGCTTACGCTTTTTTGAGCGGGCTGAAATCAAAGACGTTCTGTCTTATTTGCGTCTGGTGTCAAACCGTCTCGATGACGCCGCTTTTGAACGTATCGTCAACACACCCACGCGCGGTATTGGCGCTGCCACTCTCACACAAGTACGCCAATATGCTCGTGAACGCGATATTTCGATGTGGCATAGTGCCATCGAGATGCTGGATGCTAAAGCCTTTGCGGCACGAGCTGGTAATGCGCTAGCGGGTTTTATCACACTGATTGATTCGTTGACTCCTGAACAAGACACCATGATGGGCTTAAATGAACTGACACAGTTAGTCATTGATGAAAGTGGCCTAAAAGCCCACTTTGCCAAAGATAAGACCGAAAAAGGGCAAGGTCGGATTGATAACCTAGACGAATTAATCTCAGCGACCAAACAGTTTCACAAACCTGAAGAAGCAGAAGACATGTCGGATCTGGATGCATTTCTTGCCCATGCTGCACTCGAAGCCGGTGAGAATCAGGCTGACCGCTGGGAAGATTGCGTGCAATTAATGACATTACATTCCGCCAAGGGTCTCGAATTTCCAATCGTCTTTATGGTGGGCATGGAAGAAGGTCTGTTCCCCGGACAAAAGTCCAGTGATGATCCTGTCCGCCTTGCCGAAGAGAGACGGCTTTGTTATGTCGGCATGACACGCGCGAGAAAAACGCTCTATCTGATGTACACAGAATCGCGCTTTCTCTATGGGCAAGAAATGATTCAACGCCCGTCACGTTTTCTGAGTGAACTTCCGACCGAGTGTATAGAAGAAGTTCGTGCTCGCAAAAACCATATCACTCCCAGCCTGAATGGTGTTCGTGGTCGAGACACGCAGACAATGAACGAAACAGGGATTAAAACCGGACAACAGGTGCATCACCAAAAGTTTGGCCCGGGAATTGTGGTGGATACCGAAGGTTCAGGCAAAAATGCGCGAGTGCAAGTCAACTTCAAACATGCTGGTAGTAAGTGGTTAGTGCTGGCTTATGCTAAATTAGACATACTTTAATTAGGGACAAACATCTATGTTGGCATCTTGTTTTTCACGTTCTGTCATTGTGGGTCTAATGACATTCATGCTGGCCTCATGTGGACAAAGTGAGCAATCACAATCTGTCACTGATAATACAGACTATAAAAAGAGTTACCGATGGAAGATGGTCACAACTTGGCCGCCGGGTTTCCCTGTATTACAGGAAGGTGCTGAACGTTTTGCTGCCAATATCAAGGCCATGTCTAATGGTCGACTGGAAATTAAAGTCTATGCCGGCGGTGAACTTATCCCTGCTTTACAGGTGTTTGAAGCCGTATCACAGGGCACGGTAGAAATGGGGCACGGTAGTGCCTATTACTGGGCAGGCAAAGTCCCTGAAGCGCAATTCTTTTCCACCGTCCCCTTTGGCATGACAGCATTAGGTATGAACTCATGGTTATACGATGGTGGCGGCCTCGAATTATGGCGTGAAGTCTATAAGCCGTTCCATGTTATCCCCTTCCCGCTGGGTAACACTGGTGTCCAAATGGGCGGCTGGTTTAATAAAGAAATCAATTCTGTTGATGATCTCCAGGGGTTAAAAATGCGTATTCCAGGCTTAGGTGGCAAGGTATTAGCCAAAGCCGGTGGTAACCCTGTTTTATTGGCCGGCAGTGAAGTCTATAGTGCGCTTGAACGCAATACGATTGATGCGACTGAATGGATTGGGCCATATCATGACGAGCGCTTAGGTTTGTATCGCGCTGCAGAGCATTATTACTATCCAGGTTGGCATGAACCTGGCACCGTCCTGGAGTTAACGGTGAATGAGCGTGCGTGGAACAGTCTACCACCTGATCTGCAAGCTATCGTCGCGAATGCAGCTCAAGCAGAAAATCTGGCCATGCTGGCAGAGATGGAGCATAAAAACGCTGAGGCATTACAAATTCTGAAAGCACGTGATGACATTACTATAGCGCCCTTCCCAGATGATGTGTTGCAACGTTTAAAAGCCCTGTCAGATGAAACTTTAGTTGAAGAAGCCGAGAAGAATCCGAAATTTAAACGTGTCTTCGATGCATATCAGGCATTCCGTCAAAAGGATGCTGATTGGTCTCAAATTTCTGAAAGAACTTACTTAAACCTTGAACCGGCCCAATGATTTTCTTGATTTTTACAGCCGAGGGTTTAGCTGAAGCGGCTTCAGAAATACAGGCAGAGCAAGCGACTGTCTGGTTGAATCCGGATCTAAAAAACACCAATGATTATGCCAAGTTAGTCGAATCTGGCTGCGACTGTTTTTTTCTCAGCGAACAGGCTGACCCAACTAATGAAAGATCAGTCATCAATGCTTTGAGTCAGGTTGAAAAAAACAGTCACGATACTGAAATCTATGTTGAATATTTATAAATGAAAACGCTTCTTTTTTTACTCGTCTGTTTGTTGAATACAACTGCTTATGCAGACTCAGAGTGGTCTGAGTCGACTATCAATTTAGATAAACCACTTGATATCAAGGTTTACCGTAACCCGAATTGTCAGTGTTGTCATAAGTGGATCAGTCACCTTGAGCATCACGGATTCAATGTCACCGATCAATTAACACACAATCTTGATGCCGTTAAAGAAAAGTTAGGCGTCCCTCATGCTATGCACTCTTGTCACACGGCCGTGATCGAAGGTTATGTTATCGAAGGGCACGTACCAGCTGCTGATATCATGCGTTTACTGACACAAAAACCCACTATCACCGGGCTCGCTGTTCCTCAAATGCCAGTGGGTACGCCCGGCATGGAAATGGGCCCCCGCAAAGATAATTTTGCCGTTATTGAGTTTACCCCAAACCAACAATACAGCATTTTTACTACCTATCAGCTTGATGAAAATCAGCATTACCAGGCCAGCACAACTGAGGAATAACCATGGAAATCCTCGTTGTGCTGAGCAGGTTACTGTTCTCGGCATTCTCTAATGTTTTTCAAAAGCAACTGACTCACCGTGGCTTTGACTCACTGTTTATTGTTTTTAGTTCTTATCTTGTTCTAGCCGTTATCTGTCTACCACTACTTTCTTTACTTGACCTGTTTTCACTGACAAGCAATTTTTGGATAAATATTTTCTTTGCCGCCCTACTGGATATGGCGGGTACAGCCTATCTGGTCATGTCTTTATCAAAAACAGACTTATCAGTGTTTGGGCCTTTGAATGCCTACAAAGTCGTTATCTCCATGATACTGGCGATGATATTTATTGGAGAAATCCCCAGCTTTCAAGGCTTTTTTGGTGTCGCGGTCATTGTGGTGGGGAGCTATTTTTTATTTCCGCCCAAAACGACTTCGCAAAGCCGCATGTTGACCTTGTTCAAAGACAAAGGCGTTCAATACCGGTTTTTATCGATTTTGCTTTTTTCTATTGGCACTCTACCGCTGAAAACAGCAGTGATAGAAGGTGGAGCCTTAGCCACAACCGTGTTCTGGTGTTTATTGGGTTTGCCGTTGGCAGCCTTAACTCAATGGCTTTTTATCAAAAAAGATATCACCACCAATATCGCAAAAGCGCGACATAACATCCGCCCTTTTGTTTATCTGGGCTGTCTGATCTTTCTGATGCAATACATGACTATGCTGGTATTTTCACAGCTTTTGGTCGCTTATTCTCTGGCATTATTTCAACTAAGTATGGTGCTACAGGTATTCCTTGGCTACCGCATTTTTAATGAAGAACATCTCTGGCGACGCTTATCAGCTTGTCTGGTAATGGTGGCAGGCAGCTTACTGGTTCTAAACGCTTGAGCGGGATAGGGCTTGGCCTGTTATTATGCACTCAGATTGTTATTGGAGAAGATGATGAAACGGTTAACGCTATTGCTGACCGGCTTATTAATGTCAGTACAGGTCTGTGCTAACACAGTGCTGTCACCTGTATGGAGCAGCCCGGCAGAACTTAAAACACCTGAATCTGTTATCTATGATCCCATCACAAAACATTTATATGTCTCGAATGTTAATGGCAATCCCCTAGATGCAGATGGTAATGGCTTTATTAGCCAATTATCAGTCAAAGGTGAGATTGAAAAACTGCATTGGCTGGATGGCCTCAATGCCCCAAAAGGATTGGCACTCAGTGGTAACCATCTCTATGTTTCTGATATTGATGAACTGGTGGTCATTGATATTGCTGAACAACGCATCATCAAGCGTTACCCCGCGGAGAATGCCCAATTTCTGAATGATGTGGCCATTGATAAACAGGGACATGTTTACGTCAGCGACATGATGACAAACCGCATCTATCGCTTGTCTGGTGATGACTTTAATGTCTGGATGGATGACCCTGCTCTAGAATCCCCCAACGGTCTTTTGGTTGAGCATAATAATCTGATTGTCGCCAGCTGGGGCAATATGACCAAAGGGTTTGAAACCGAGACGCCGGGACATTTAAAAATCATTGATCTGATTACACAACAGATGAAAAGCCTGGGTGACCAATCGCCCGTGGGTAATCTGGATGGCATCGAAGCAGATGGTCAGGGGAATTACCTGGTCACCGATTGGATGAAAGGCCGATTATTAAAAATCACACCTGAAGGAAGAAGTGAAACTTTGATTGAATTTAATCCAGGTAGTGCTGACCATACAGTTATGCCTGAGAAAGACCTTGTTATTGTTCCAATGATGATGGATAACGTCATCACTGCATTCCGGATACACCGCTAAATGTCATTTGAAGATCTCATGTTAGAAGACAGCCTGTTGAGCGCTATCGCTGCTCACGGCTACACCACCCCTACGCCAATTCAAGAAGAAACGATCCCGCTTATTTTAGCCGGTCAGGACGTATTGGCCTGTGCGGCCACAGGGACAGGCAAGACCGCAGCATTTGTTGTGCCTTTATTACAAAAGCTCTGGGACAGAAAGCATCGTTCACATGAACCTGTCGCTCTCATTCTGGCTCCAACACGTGAGCTGGCCTTCCAGATTCAACATGTGCTTAAAACCTTCAGTAAAGAAGATCCAATCGATATTGCCATGATTACCGGTGGTCAGGCACCCACTGCCCAACAAAAGGTTTTAGATGAAGGCTGTGATGTCATCATTGCCACACCCGGCCGTTTATTGAACTTAGTTGAACAAGAGCAGGCCGATTTATCACTGATTGAGTTTGTGGTGATAGATGAAGCGGATCGTATGCTGGATATGGGACAAGGTCCTGATGTCGCGACATTATTAGCTTCAATTACAACAGCATTCCAAACCTGCTTGTTCTCCGCCACACTGGCTGGTGCCGGTGTGGAAATTTTTGCTAACACCTTACTGCCTGATGCTACCCGAGTAGATGTGAATGCTTCAAATCACTATGCCGAACAGGTCGAGCAGCGTGTCTATTTAGCTGATAATCGTGAACATAAACAAGCACTGCTCAAAGCCGTGATTCAATCGGACGAGTGCACAAGTGCTTTAGTTTTTTGCAATAAAAAAGAACGCGCAGATGAAGTAGCCGACTATTTGCAGTCACAAAATATCTCTGCGCAGGTGGTGCATGGTGAATTCTCTCAGGCAGATCGCCGAGAACGAACACGTAAATTCCGTCAAGGAAAAATCAAAGTCTTAGTTGCAACGGATGTAGCTTCACGTGGACTGGATTTACCACAAGTGAGCCACGTCATTAATTATGATGTGCCATTTCGTGGTGATATTTATATTCATCGTGTTGGCAGAACCGGGCGGGCTGGACAATCAGGTATTGCTGTCAATCTGGTGGAAAGCCATGACCAAAAAAACCTTGAGCGCATCGAACATCATATTGGCCAGTCATTACCTGTAGTAAAAATGAAGGGCTTGGCACCGAAAGGCAAAGTCAATAAACAAAAGAGTAAAAAAGCCCCCAAAGCCAGATACATTTCTAAAAAAGACCGTGCCCAAGAATAAATCCACTTATTTTCTACGCGGCTTATTGTTAATCAGCAGCGTGTTATTGATTGCCGGACTTTTCATGCCGATGTTGACCATCACGCAATTTCTGGTCATTCGTGATGATTTCTCTGTTATTTCCGGTATTACAGAACTGTGGAAAGCAGAAAAATACGTGTTATTTTTTGTTATCGGTTGTTTCAGTATCCTCATGCCTTTCGCTAAGTTAGCCTTACTGTTCCGATTGTTATTCGCTGATAACCACCCTACGCCACTCAAGATGACCTTGTTGAATCTTATGCATGATTATGGCCGCTGGGCAATGCTTGATGTCATGGTAGTGGCGATGTTGATCGTCACTGTCAAACTTGGTGCCATCGCCAGTATTCAGATTCATCCGGGCTTATATGTGTTTGGTGCTGCAGTGTTACTGATTATGCTCATTACACAGCTCACTGTCAGCACCTTGCGAACTCAGACGAGTTAACCTGTATTCCGCATACCGGCAGAAATCGCACTGATCGTTCTCAGCAACGGATCCAGCCACTTATCTCGTTCATCTTCAGATAAGGCGTTCTCTCGATATCGTTGCAATAAAAGAATCTGAATATAGTTAATGGGATCCAGATACGGTTCACGTCGGCGTAAAGAAGATCGTAATGCCGGTGTTTCTGACATTAACTTGTCCTCACCCACCACCAGCAGAACTTGTTCTACCGTGCGATGATATTCTGCTGAAATGACTTCGAATACTTGCTGTCCTTGAAACGCATTTTCACACAAAGCGGCATAGCGCCGTGCGATATTCATATCGGCTTTTGACAGGGACATTTGCGTATTACTTAAAAGCGCACTGAAAAAACGCCATTCTTTGACCATTCGACGTAACGTTTCAACTTTCTCAGGATCATTTTGATGCCACTGTTCTAACGCCGTACCAATGCCATACCATGCAGGTAAGGTGTGTCGTGACTGTGCCCAGGAAAAGACCCAGCCAATAGCACGAACCGATGCCTTGGAACGATCACCCTGTTTACGATGTGAGGGTCTGGAACCGATGTTCATCATACCGATTTCAGTCACTGGACAGACCTCATAAAAATAATCGAGGAAGCCTGCGGTGTTTTCGGTCAATTTACGGTAGCTCTGCTCGCCGTAGGCCGTGAGCTGATGCATTACATCCATAAAGGCCGGCTCATCATGATGCGTTTTAGCCACCAGACTTCGTGAAGCCTTCATTAAACCAGATACCCCCATCCCCAATTCATAGGCAGCTGTCTCGATATTGCCATATTTGAATGACAATACTTCGCCCTGCTCTGTGAATTTGATTTGTCCCTGCACCGTGCCAACCGGCTGAGACAGAATAGCATCATGAGTTGGGCCACCTCCGCGACCAATCGTACCGCCACGACCGTGGAACATTCGACATTGCACACCATGCTGTTCGGCCAGGTGACTGATTCTCTGTTGGGCTTGATACAAATTCCATACAGACGCCAGAATCCCCCCATCTTTACAAGAATCGGAGTAACCCAGCATGACTTCCTGTAAATTGCCTGAGGCACTTAATAAACGACGATAATGTTCATTCTCAAGTAATGCCGACATCACTGGTTCGATATGAGATAAATCTTCAATGGTCTCGAATAAAGGTGATACTCGGAGGTGACAGTAGGTATTACCATCTTCTGTATAACCACATAAACCAGCAAAACGCCCCAAGGTTAATACTTCCAGAATATGACTGGCCTGGTGGGTCATTGAAATCACATAACTGCCGAATGCATTGGTGCTGACTTCCTGTTGCAGTCGTGTCATTAACTGAAATACCGACAGAATTTCTTTGTTTTGCCCTTCTAATTCAGGCAAAGAGGGTAAATCATGACGTGCTAACAAATCCGTCAACACTGACTGACGTTGCGTTTCATCTAATTGCTGATAATCTTCACACAGGCCTGTTTGTCTTAGCACCTCGCTCACCGCTTCCGTGTGTAATGTCGATTCCTGGCGCACATCCAAGTGATATAAATAAAAGCCAAAGGTCTCCACCAGTCGGATCAAATCGGTCAGTTCACTGCCCGCCAACTCGGCATCCCCGTGTACGATCAGGGACTGTTGAATTAAGCGTAAGTCTTGCAGTAATTCATCTTCGTTGTCATAAGCCAGTCCCAATGCAGTGGGCTCAAGATCAGGCCGAAAATATTGCTGCAATAGTCGTAGATTATCTTCCAAACGATGCCGCATCATGTAAAGTTTTCGGCGGTAAGGTTCATTCAGAAAACGGTCTGGTTTTGCACGAAATGCCCCAGCGTAACGTTGTTCCGATTCATCAATATTGGCAGCTAATTCATCACTTATTTCACACAAAGGTTGTGAGTGTGTGAGTTGGTAGCTAAGTTTAGTCACGTCTTCCAGATAACGGCGAATCACTGTGCGCTTTTGTAACTGAATCGCCATGTCGGTGGTTTCAGCTGTTACATAAGGATTTCCATCTCGGTCACCGCCAATCCAGGAACCGAATTGAATATAGCCTGGCACTTTGAATGACGCACCTGCATCAATCTCGTCTTTATAGACGCGACGAATGGCATTTTCCATATTGCGATAACTTCTGGGCACCGCATCAAACAGGCTTACGTTAAAGTAATACAAACCATTTTTGATTTCATCGCGAACGGTGGGTTTAACAGCCCTCACTTCATCGGTGGACCACAACAACTGCACTTGTTTTTTAATTTCAGACCGTGTGCGTTCTTCTTCAAATGCCGTCAAAGGGTCATTGGTCAGCTTTTCGTCTAATAAGAAAATACGACGCAGAATTTCCATCAAAGTCCGACGCTTTGACTCAGTCGGATGAGCGGTGAATACAGGCATGTATACCATCGTATCCATCATATGCTGAAGTTGTTCGAGGGTAACGCCCTCTTGTTTAAACTGATTTAATGTATCCAGGTACGATCCATGCCATAAATCACGACCATTTCTTAACTGGATTAGACGGTTATGATAATTAAAGGCTTCTTCTGCCGTATTCAGCAGACTGAAATACAAATTAAACGCACGAATGACTTCACGTAATGTGGTGGCATCCAGCGTATTCAGGAAACTCAGTAACTCCGTGCGTAATAGAGCGTTATCGTCTTTGCGAAGATTAATAAACCCCTTACGCAAACGCTCTACCGTCTCATAGACCTCACGACCAGCACGCTCATCAATTACTTCACCAAGAATATGGCCAAGAAACCGAACATGTTGACGTAGCTCTTTATCGCCCAGCATAGATAGCTGCTCGACAGTACTCAATACAGGTTCATAATCTGTCATAGTATTAACGTTCATTTACATGGTGATAGAGATCGATATAGATATTGGCGCTGTTTTCCCAACTGAAATCCCCCTCCATTGCGGTGATCATCAGTTTTCGCCATATCCGCGGATGCTGAAACAGCGCGGTCGCCCGTTCCAGTGTTTCGTATAATGCTTCTGCTGAAGCCTCATGAAAACAAAATCCATTAGCAATACCGATTTTACGGTTTTCGTCGTTAGCATCAACAACTGTGTCAGCTAAACCGCCAGTATTACGTACAATCGGTAGCGTACCATATCGCAGGCTATACATCTGATTCAGGCCACATGGCTCAAATCGTGAGGGCATCAGAAACACATCCACCCCCGCTTCAATCTGATGCGAGAGTTTTTCATCATAGCCAATGGTCAATGCCACTTTATCAGGAAACCGCGCACGAAGTACACGCAAAGCTTGCTCAAAATCTGCTTCACCACTGCCCAGACAAATCAGCTGAATATCCTGCCCCTCTTCCAGTAAGCGTGTTATCGCTTCGATGGATAAATCGATACCTTTCTGTGATACCAGACGACTGATTAAGCCGATAAAGAGCGTCTGTTCAGACTGGGGTAAATAAAATTGTTGCTGAAGTGCCTGCTTGTTTTTCTTTTTACGGTTTGGTGTTTTGACTGAGTAATGGTGCCTTAGATAAGGATCCGTAGCCGGGTTCCATTCTTGATAATCAATGCCATTCAATATGCCACTTAAGCGCCCTTGTTCGGCTCGATAAGATAATAATCCCTCCAGGCCATAACCAAACTCAGCGTCACATATTTCTTTAGCATAGGTAGGACTAACTGTAGTGATGTGATCGCTAAATATGAGCCCGGCTTTCATAAAAGACATCAAGCCATAAAACTCTAGCCCATCAATTGACCAAAGAGACTCAGGTAAGTCCAGCGCGTCAAAAACCGGGCGCTCAAACAGTCCCTGATAGGCCATATTGTGAATAGTAAAAATGGTATGGGGAGTATTCTCTCTCAACGTCAGCAATGCTGGTGCAAGCCCGGTCTGCCAATCGTTGCAATGCAAAATATCTGGCTTCCAGTTCAGTTCAGCTTCATCCATGGCTAAAGCCACAATAGCGCGACAAAACAATGCAAACCTTGCGGCATTATCTTCCCAGTCATGTCCGCCAGGGTGGCTGTAGGGTCCACCACTGCGATCAAAGTGATAGGGGGAATTCAATAGCCAGACGATGACCTCAGTACCAGGAAGTGTGGTTTCAATAATTTCCACAGGCAGGTGGTAACCATCCAGTTTAATCGTAGCAACGGTGTGCGAGCTTTCTATTCTTTGCAGGCACTGACGATAGGCAGGCATAAAAATTCTGACATCTTGTCCATGTTCAGCCAGCGCCGCTGGTAAGCTGGCAGACACATCTGCCAGGCCCCCGGTTTTCATTAACGGATGGACTTCACTACTGGCAAAAAGAATTTTTCGCACGCTTATCTCCCAAAAATTGTACAATTCTCCAAATTATATACGGTCAACGGCTGAGTAATAGCCTGCAACGGGAGAAATCATGCAATCTTGTACCATTGTTATTTTTGGCGCCACAGGCGACTTATCTAAGAAAAAGTTATTGCCTGCTTTATACCATCTTGATGCGGAAAAACGCTTAACAGCGGATACGCGCATTATCTGCATGGGTCGTCGTGAGTCCAGTCAGGAAGACTGGAAAGCACAAGTAACAGAGTTTGTCACACCTAAAGCACGCGGTGGTGTAAATAACGAACTTCTTAATACATTTCTGGATCGTATTCACTACTTCAAATGTGATATCAACGATGCTTTCAGCTATCACGAACTCAACAAACTGATCACTTCAGAAGAGAATAATTTCTCTCAGAATATCGTTTTCTATCTCTCAATTGCGCCAGCATTATTCGGCGTCGTAGGTGATCAATTAGCCGCTGTTGGTTTAAATAAGGAAGACAACGGCTGGCGCCACTTGGTCGTTGAAAAACCATTTGGTTATGACCAGAAGAGTGCTGAAGAATTAGAAGGCATCTTGCGCAAAAACTTCACCGAACAACAAACTTACCGTATCGATCACTACCTGGGTAAAGGTACCGTTCAAAATATTTTTGTATTCCGTTTTGCTAACTTGTTACTCGAGCCATTATGGAACCGTAACTACATTGATCATGTTCAAATTACGCATGCTGAACAACAAGGTGTAGGCGGTCGTGCTGGTTACTATGATACCTCTGGTGCGCTTCGCGATATGATTCAGAGTCACTTGATGCAGGTAATGGCATTAGTCGCGATGGAACCACCAGCAGATTTAGGTGATGAATCTCTACGTGATGAAAAAGTAAAAGTCTTAAAAGCCATCCGCCCTATCACTGAAGATATCGTTGATGATCATGCGTTTCGTGCGCAATATGCGGCCGGTGAAGTCAACGGTAAAAAAGAACCGGGTTACCTGGAAGATGATGAAGTACCGAATGATAGCGTGACGGAAACCTACGCAGCTATGAAATTGTACATTGATAACTGGCGCTGGCGTGGCGTGCCGTTCTACTTAAGAACGGGTAAATGTATGCCTGAATCTAAAGCGATGATTGCTATCCGCTTTAAGAAACCACCCCAAGAGTTATTTAAAGACACTGTAATTGGTGACAGTCATGCCAACTGGATTGTGATGGGTCTGCAACCAGACAACACCTTACGTATCGAATTGCAAGCCAAGCAGCCTGGTCTGGAATTAAACAACCATACTGTGGCGCTTGAAACTGTTGAAAATGAAGATACTAAGCATCGCTTGGATGCCTATGAAGCATTAATTCTGGATGCAATTTTAGGTGACCGTTCGCTGTTCTTGCGTTCAGATGAAGTTAATCTGGCTTGGAAAGTGGTCGATCCTGTCATCGAGAAATGGGCAAAAGATAAAGGCTTCGTTCATACCTACCCTGCAGGCACTTGGGGACCTGAAGAAGTCAGTCGTATTCAGGATAATTCATGTCACGCATGGCGTAACAATATCTAAGCAGATACGCTCACAAAAAAGCCGGCTAGTAGCCGGCTTTTTTATTTCATCTGCAAACAAACTTAGTTCATCGCCTGTCCCAGTTGAATTTTTTCCTCTGGCTGCCATGCTTGATTAAATGGTTTCATGCCGACGGGTAGTAACATCACTACAGTTGACCCCATATTAAACCGACCCATTTCCTGACCTTTTTCGAATGACAACGCTTCATCACCTTCATAAGTCCAGTTTTGTATGCTTTTACCGTAAGGAGGCGTTATCTGACCTGCCCATACCGTTTCCATACTGCCAACAAAAATAGCCCCAACAAGCACGAGAGTCACATCGCCAAAGTCGGTATCAAACACACAGATAACGCGTTCATTTCGGGCGAAGAGTCTAGGCACGGCTCTCGCCGTCCGCGGATTCACTGAGAATAGTTTACCCGGCACATAACGCATGGACTTCAGTTTTCCCGCTATTGGCATGTGAATACGATGGTAATCACGCGGCGAGAGATAAATAGTGGCAAATTGTCCTTGCTGATACTGCTCAGCCAATGCCTTATCTCCTCCCAACAATTCTTCTACTGTATAGCTTCGTCCTTTTGCTTGCACAATACTTTGTCCAATAATTGGACCCAGCTGACTAATGGCACCATCAACAGGAGAAACAATAACCTCTTCACCTGTAGCGATGGGACGAATACCTGCTCGCAACTCACGCGTAAAAAAGGCATTAAAACTGGCGTAATAAGCGCGATCTGAAACGGCGGCCTCGCTGAGATTAACGTTGAACTTCCAGGTAATAAACCGAATGAATGCATTTTTAAACCACTTTACCTGGCTACGAGTTAAGGCATGCATAACAACAGATAAGGCATGCTGTGGAATCACATATTGTGGCAGCGTCAAAATCACATCAGAGACTTTGCTAAACCAAGAAGCTTGTGGGTGTTTTTGCGTTTTACTCATGCCTGCCTCTTTAACCAATTGCCTAAGCTTGTCATAATTCTGTGTAAACCTTTTTCATAAGAAATCATGGAGTATATCAAGCAATGAAGAAATCGCTGTCGCTAATCATTTTATTATTCTTTTATGCCTTAGTGACGCCAACATTTGCTGATGACGATGAGAGTGAAAAAACACCCTCTGTGTATTACAAAATTGAAGAGCCATTTACTATCAACTTTGTGAATCAAAGTCAGAAACGGGCCCGTTATCTTCAAATCAAAGTTGCTCTGATGGCCAAAGATCAAAAAGCACTCGACAATGCAGTGTTAAACCTGCCAATGATTCAGGATGAACTCAGAACATTGTTTTCACAGCAGACCTATGAATCACTCAACACGCTGCAGGGACGAGAAGAGTTAGATAAAAAAGCCACAGAACAAGTGAGAAACATTTTAGAGCAAGAAACAGGTAACCCTGAAATCGAAAAAGTTTACTTCACAAGCTTTATCATCCAATAGTCGGCACAGTACTTGCTATCTTGAAATTAACAAATTGGAAACAGCACTATGGCAGAAGAACGCGAAGATATTGAAATTACAGAAGGCAAAGGTGGTAAGAAAAAACTCATCATCATTATCGTTGTCGCTTTACTATTGATAGGTGGTGGAGTCGCCGCCTTTTTCATGATGAGTGGCGGTGATGAACCCGAGGAAGAAAAAGCTGAAGTCAAACAGCCACCTATCTACTACGCGATTGAAGAACCGTTTATCGTCAACTTCTCTGAACAAAGCAAAGGGGAAGTGAAATATATGCAGATCAAACTCAAGGTAAAAGCGCGTTCTCAGGATGTTATTGATGCTGTGACATTGAACTTACCAGCCATTCAACATGAATTAAATATGCTGTTCTTTAGTCAAAATTATGACGAATTACAAACTATCGAGGGAACAAAAGCACTTCAACAGTCCAGCTTGAATACCATCAATGAGATTCTTAAAAACGAGTCTTCTGTTGATGAACAGTTGGAAGCCGTCTACTTCACCAGCTTCATAATGCAATAACTATGGCCGTTCATGACATCCTCTCACAAGATGAAGTAGATGCACTGCTCAATGGCTTGGGCGATGGCGATATTGAAACAGATGGGTCAGAGAATAGTGACAATGCTGGTACCCGTCCCTACGACTTCGGTAATGAAGAGCGTATTATCCGCGGCCGAATGCCGACCCTGGAAATGATTAATGAGCGATTCGGTCGTTATTTAAGAATTAGTCTGTTCAACATGCTGCGGCGGTCTGCCGAGATCTCTGTCGGAGGTGTTCAGGTGATGAAGTTTTCTGAATACATTCATACTCTTTTTGTGCCCACCAGTCTCAACCTGATTCACCTGCATCCACTGAGAGGCACAGGGTTAATTGTTTTTGAGCCTAAACTGGTATTCACCTTTCTGGATAACTTCTTTGGTGGAGATGGACGCTTTCAGGCTCGTATTGAAGGCAGAGAGTTCACCTCAACCGAGCTTCGAGTCATCAATATGGTACTCAACCTGTGCTTCAAAGATCTGACAGAAGCCTGGTCACCCGTCATGCCGGTTGAATTTGAGTTTGTTAACCATGAAGTGAACCCACAATTTGCCAATATTGTCAGCCCGAGTGAGGTCGTGGTCATCTCTACTTTCCATGTGGATTTAGATGGTGGCAGTGGCGATATACACATTACTTTTCCCTACTCCATGTTGGAACCTATTCGGGAATTACTGGATACCGGTTTACAAAGTGATCGCAGCATGGATGATGGGCGCTGGGAAAAATCCATGCGGGAAGAGATTATGCTCGCCGATGTAGATCTCTGGGCAAACTTATCTCAAGCGACATTATCGCTTGGACAAATATTGAAGTTAAAACCGGGGGATATCATCCCGATTGAGATGCCCAAACATGTGACGACCATGGTAGAAGATATCCCCATGTTTCGTGCCACATTCGGTGAGCATCATGAAAAAACAGCGTTAAAAATCATGGAGATTATTGAACATCCTCATGATACAAATTCTACAATCCACCTGAAAAAAGGTAAAAAGCTATGAGTGAAGACACCCAAACACAAGATCAGGCGCTGGCTGACGAATGGGCGGCTGCACTGGAACAACAAGGTGATGCAGCTGAAACAGAAGAAGATCCCTGGGCAGCCGCTTTAGAAGAACAAGCATCATCAGAATCCACTCAACAAGCTAACCCTGCTCCGGTTGCCAAGCTGGATGATGAAGGCAAACCAAAATCGGATGTTGATCTGGATATGGTGATGGATATTCCGGTCACTATATCAATGGAAATCGGCCGTACCAGAATCAGTATTCGCAACCTGCTTCAACTGAGTCAGGGGTCTGTAGTTGAACTCGACAGATTAGCTGGTGAACCTATGGACGTGCTTGTTAACGATACCCTTATCGCCCACGGTGAGGTCGTGGTGGTCAATGATAAATTTGGTATTCGACTCACCGACATCATCAGTACTTCAGAACGCATCAAGAAACTACGCTAATGAAAAACGCATGGTGCCTGTTAACAAGTATTTTTGTCTCTGCCCCCATTTTTGCTGCAGCTGAATCGGGCGCACATGCGCTCAACCAGTCGCCCCTGTCAGCAGTCAACTTATTGCAAACGATATTGGGCTTAGCTCTTGTTTTAGCTTGTATCGTGGCAGTGGCTTGGTTATTGAAACGCACCAACCGGTTTCATACTGCTGCCAATGGAAAACTTAAAGTCATTGCTGGCATTGCATTAGGCACCAGAGAACGATTAGTTCTGGTTCAGGTAGGTGAAGAGCAATTGCTTTTAGGCGTTACCGCACAACAAATCAATACCTTACACAAACTAGAAACGCCATTAAGCGAGGCGGAATCCTCAACACCGAATGAATTCGCCAATAAACTCCGTCAGTTTATGCAGCGAGGTGACGTATGAATCGCCTGCTTCTCAGTTTATTCTTACTGACATTTCCATTAGTCAGTCTCGCTGAGCCGGGAATTCCAGCCGTAACAGTGACGGATGGTGAAGGTGGACAAAGTTATAGTGTCACCCTGCAAATTCTGGCGTTAATGACTTTACTCACATTATTGCCTGCGGCATTAATGATGATGACCTCCTTCACTCGCATAATTATCGTATTGTCGATTTTACGTCAGGCGATTGGTGTGCAATCCACCCCCTCGAATCAAGTATTAATTGGTCTGGCATTATTTCTGACTATTTTTATTATGCATCCGGTATTCAATAATGCCTACAATGCGGGTGTTGTGCCGTATATGAATGGTGATATTGAGTTCACCCAAGCTATTGAACAAACTGGACAGCCGTTTAAAGAATTTATGCTTGCTCAAACACGGGAAAGTGATATTGCTTTGTTTGCCTCTATTGGTGGCTATGAAGAGATGCAAACACCACAAGACATTCCGTATAGCTTATTACTACCTTCATTTGTCACCAGTGAATTAAAAACGGCTTTCCAAATCGGCTTTTTGATTTTTATCCCTTTTTTAATCATCGACCTTGTCGTAGCCAGTGTCTTGATGGCCATGGGTATGATGATGCTTTCGCCTATGCTGATTTCCCTGCCCTTCAAATTAATGTTGTTTGTTTTGATTGATGGTTGGGCCTTACTCATGGGTACCCTCGCTTCGAGTTTTTACGTGTAATTATGACGCCAGAAACTGTCCTCACCGTTATGCAGCAAACCTTACAGATCATTTCGATTTTGATTGCTGCCATCTTGCTACCCGCTCTGCTGATTGGTTTATTGGTGAGCATGTTTCAGGCGGCGACATCAATCAATGAACAAACCTTAAGTTTTATTCCAAAACTGTTTATTACGCTATTGGTTTTGGTGATGGCAGGGCCTTGGATGTTAGAAATGGTGCTGGGTTTTACTCGTCGCTTGTATGAAGAAATACCGTTTCTCATCGGTTAACTATGGAAATCAGCACCGCTGAGATTACCGGAGTATTAGGGCAATACATGTGGCCCTTTATCCGTATTGCGGCCATGATTATGGTCGCTCCCATTTTTAGTAGTAATTTTCTCAGCGCGCGCACCCGCATCATCATCGCTTTAGCCATCAGTATCGTACTGGTTCCCAATATTCCTGCGAATGTGCCTACCGTCGAACCGTTGAGTATGGAAGGTTTTTTGATCATTGCTCAACAGATCCTGATTGGGGCCTGTATGGGTTTTATGCTGCAACTTCTTTTTAACGCCTTCATTGTGGCTGGGCAAATCATTGCCATGCAGATGGGGTTGGGGTTTGCTTCAATGGTGGATCCACAAAATGGCGTATTAGTCCCTGTTATCAGTCAGTTTTATCTTATTTTCATCACTTTGTTATTCATCACGGTCGATGGTCATTTGATTCTGATAAAGGTGTTATCAGAAAGTTTTGTCACTATGCCAATATCCAGTAGCGGTCTAACACCTACCGATCTTCGTGATGTTGTGGCACAAGCAAGTTGGATGTTTGCTGCTGGCGTAATTATTGCTCTACCTGCCATAGGTTCTATCATGATGGTTAATCTGGCGTTTGGCATCTTATCGCGAGCGGCTCCACAGATCAGTCCATTTTCTATCGGTTTTCCGATGACCATTGTGATGGGTTTTATCATTATGTTTGTCACGCTCCCTTTAGTGGCCGATCACTTAATGGACATGACGGATCATATACTGCAATTGACAAGGCTTATGGTGGTTCAGGATGGCTGAGCAAACCGGACAAGAAAAAACAGAACAGCCTACGGGTAAGCGTTTAGAAGACGCCCGGCAAAAAGGCCAAGTACCTCGCTCGAGAGAGTTAACAACTGTCTTGGTCCTGATTGCCAGTGCCATCGCCTTATTCATCATGGGCAGTAGCCTGATTGAGGATATGGCTGCTGTGATGAATGAGTCGCTGGTATTGAGTCGTAAAGAACTGTTTGATCCTGTGGCAATGGTGCATCATTTCATTCATATGATCGAAATCATCTCATTTGATTTAGGTCTATTTCTCTCCGTGACTGTCATTGCTGCTTTAGCTGCACCAGCCTTAATTGGTGGCTGGAATTTCTCTACGCAAGCAATGGCATTTAAGCCAGAAAAAATGGACCCCATCAAAGGGCTCAAACGTGTCTTTGGGCCACAAGGTCTGGTTGAGCTGGGTAAAGCATTAGGGAAATTTATTCTTATCGGTGCGATATCGACGGCTATTTTATGGGGAATACGTGACCAATTATTGACGCTTGGCACTCAGGAAGTGAACGTTGCTATGACAGATTTAGCGTATTTAACCTTATGGATATTTCTGGCAATTACCGCGAGTCTGATCTTAATTGCATTAATTGATGTGCCTTTCCAGCTATGGAATCACAGCCGACAATTGCGGATGACAAAGCAAGAAGTCAAAGATGAAATGAAACAGACGGATGGTAACCCCGAGGTCAAGGGCCGAATCAGACGTATGCAAATTCAAATGTCTCAGCAGCGGATGATGCAGGATATTCCTTCCGCTGATGTGGTTATCACCAACCCAACTCACTATGCTGTGGCAATGCGTTATGACCAATCTCGCTCTGGCGCTCCGATTGTTGTCGCTAAAGGTGCTGATTTAATTTCACAACAAATCCGTTTGGTCGCAGAGAATAACGATGTCCCTATTCTTGCCGCCCCTCCTCTGACTCGTGCTGTTTATTACTCAACAGAAATCGGCGAAGAAATCCCATCTGGTCTATATATTGCAGTAGCCCAAGTACTGGCTTTTGTATTCCAGTTGCGGCGCTACCGTAAACAAGGTGGTAATAAACCGCATCTGAATCCAGAAGATCTACCCATACCGGATGAATACAGACGAGATTAATGTTAGATGGAAAATAATGTACTGGCGGCCCGTTTTAAATCAGTCGTAAACGGTCAATTAGCCACACCAATGCTTCTGGTGGCATTGCTGGCCATGGTGATTCTGCCTTTACCAGCGTTTATGCTGGACATGCTCTTCACTTTTAATATTGCCTTATCACTGGTAATCGTATTAGCCAGTATTTACATGCTAAAACCGCTGCATTTTGCAGCCTTCCCAAGTATTTTGTTGATAGCGACCTTACTCAGGCTTGCCTTAAATGTGGCTTCAACGCGAATTATTTTGATGGAAGGCCATACTGGTGCTGCCGCAGCAGGAAACGTTATTGAAGCCTTCGGTGAGTTTGTTATTGGTGGTAACTATGCTGTGGGTTTTGTGGTCTTTGCCATCCTGGTTATTATCAACTTTGTCGTTGTCACCAAAGGTGCCACCCGTATTGCTGAAGTCAGTGCTCGGTTTACCTTAGACTCCATGCCCGGTAAACAGATGGCTATAGATGCCGATCTCAATGCCGGCCTTATCGATCAAGATGAAGCGCGTCGTCGTCGTGAAGAAATCATGCAGGAATCAGACTTTTACGGTTCTATGGATGGTGCCAGTAAATTTGTTCGGGGTGATGCGGTAGCCGGGATATTGATTCTGTTTATCAACATTATCGGTGGTTTTATTATTGGCGTTGCCCAACATGATTTAAGTTTTTCTCAAGCAGCACAAAACTACACGCTGTTAACCATTGGTGATGGCTTGGTCGCTCAGTTACCTTCACTTTTATTAGCCTCAGCAGCAGGCCTGCTGATTACACGCTCAACAAAAGAGCAGGATATGGGACAGCAGATTGTTAGTCAGTTGCTGAGCGATCCCAAAACACTGGCTGTCACCTCAACCATTATCGGTGGATTAGGCTTGATTCCAGGCATGCCTAATATCCCTTTCCTGATTCTAGCTGCTATTGGTGGCACCTGTGCATTCCTGATTCATAAGCGTCAAAAAGTTGCCACGGAAAATGAATTAGCGGCAGCACAACAGCCCACTTCAGAAGCTGCAAGAGAACAGCGTGAATTAAGTTGGGACGATCTCAGCCCTGTGGATCCAATCGGCCTGGAAGTCGGTTACCGACTGATTCCACTGGTAGATAAATCTCAGGGTGGGCAGTTAATGAATAGAATCAAAGGTATTCGTAAGAAAATATCACAGGAAATGGGCTTTTTAATCCCTCCCGTGCATATTCGAGACAACCTCGATCTGGCACCAACAGCCTATCAAATCACTCTGTTTGGTGTGACCTTTGGCGAAGCTGAAGTTTATCCCGACAGAATGTTAGCCATTAATCCTGGACAGGTTTTTGGCGATCTCGAAGGTATCAAAACGCAAGATCCGGCTTTTGGGCTAGACGCTATCTGGATTGAGACTGGGCAGCGTGAATATGCACAAGCACAAGGTTATACCGTGGTAGATGTAGATACGGTCATTGCGACTCATCTGAGTAAGATTCTCAACAATCATGCTCATGATCTGCTTGGCCGTGAAGAGGTTCAACATTTACTTGATAACCTGGCCAAGTCTGCGCCTAAACTGGTTGAGGGGCTGGTGCCAGATACAGTACCACTTGGCACGGTACAGAAGGTTCTGCAGAATTTGCTGGAAGAGAATATTCCTGTGCGTGATATACGTACCATTACTGAATCCATATCAGAGCAGGCCGCCCGTAATCCCGATCCGGAAGCGATCACGGCAGCAACCCGTATGTCGCTCAGTCATTCCATCATTCAGCATATTAATGGTACACGTACAGATCTCCCTATCATTACACTGGATCCAGAACTGGAACAGATATTGCTAAAAACTTTACAGGCATCCGGTGAAGGTGGAGCCAGTCTGGAACCAGGTCTGGCAGAAAATATGCACAAGAACTTGCAAGAAGCGACACAAAGACAGGAAATGACAGGTGATGCAGCGATTCTTGTTGTTCAAGCAGGTTTGAGAAGTTGGATTTCTCGCTTTATTCGCCACTCTATTCCCGGATTGAATGTATTGTCCTACAACGAAATACCGGACGATAAACAAATAAGAATAGTGGCCAATATTGGTCGATAAATTTAGAGTTTGAGGTTGATGTATGAAAATCAAACGATTCCAAGCAGCTGATGTGCGTCAAGCTATTCGTGAGGTTCGGGATGTACTGGGCCCGGATGCGGTCATACTGTCCAATACTCGTGTCGATGGTGGTATTGAAATTGTGGCTGCTACTGACTATGACGAATCACAGTTTCGTCGTCAGGCGCAAGTCGAAACAGCTTCTACACAAGCACAGCAACCTCCTCGAGTTGAAATAAATCCCACTCCAGACACATATGCGCACGAACAACCACAAGCAGCGCCAAAACAAAATATCTGGTCTCAGGAACCAACTCTGGTGCAGATGCGTAAAGAAATTGCTGGCTTACGTAATATGCTACAAAATCAGCTATCGGATCTGACCTGGAAAGATATGGAGCGTCAGAATCCAACCCAGGTACAGCTACTAAAACGTTTTATGCAGATGGGCATTGACGTGGAACTCGCCAAATCTATCACCGCAAAAATGCATGGTATTGATGATTTGGAAACAGCATGGCGGCATTGTCTGGGCTCATTAGCTTCACAAATTCAGCTCACAGAAGAAGACATTCTGACTCAAGGTGGCATCTATGCTTTGGTCGGTCCAACAGGCGTTGGAAAAACGACCACGATAGCTAAACTCGCCGCCCGGTGTGCTCTAAAGCACGGTGCACGGCAAGTTGCCTTGATCACCACCGACTGCTATCGCATAGGAGGTCAGGAGCAGTTACGTACCTATGCCCGAATTTTGGGTGTACCTGTGAGAGTGGCCAGAACCCATGCTGAACTCACTGAAACTCTTAATGACCTGCTTGATCGCCGCTTTATCCTGATAGATACTGCGGGAATGAATCAACGTGATATAAAACTGACAGAGAAGTTTGCTGTGATAAAACAGCAGTCCCCTCGTGTCAAAACATACTTAACCATGTCAGCAAACACTCAAGCCAGTGCGATGGATGATATTATTCATGCTTATTCTCACTTGAACTTGAGTGGCTGTGTTTTAACTAAAACAGATGAAGCCAGCAGTCTCGGTGGTGCAGTATCGGCTTTAGTACGTCACCATTTACCCCTAGCCTATGTGGCAAATGGTCAGCAAGTGCCGGAAGATCTGAGTCTCGCTCGACCCAATACACTAGTTAACCAGGCCAGCGAATTGATGAATAATGAGCAACAACTGGATCCCCAAACAGTATCCAGCTACGGAGGTTTTGCCGCTTATGGCTGAAAATACCCAACCCCATGATCAAGCTGCAGGCCTTCGCATAATGACGCAAGCCATCAGGCCCGTTAAAGTGATTGCTATTGCCAGCGGCAAAGGTGGTGTAGGTAAAACAAATGTGACAGTTAATCTCGGCGTCGCGTTAGCTGCTTTAGGAAAAGAAGTTGTCCTGCTTGATGCGGATTTGGGCTTGGCAAATATAGACGTGATGTTAGGGCTCCATCCCCAATACAACTTATTGCATGTATTAGATGGAACCAAATCACTGAGAGACATTATTGTTGAAGGCCCTTCTGGCCTGAAGATTATTCCAGCCGCTTCTGGTGTGAAAAAAATGGCTGAACTCAGCACGGCTGAACATGCCGGCATGATCCAAGCCTTTAGTGAGATGGATCAACACATCGACGTGCTATTGATTGACAGTGCGGCAGGTATCGCTGACAGTGTTATCACTTTTAGTAAAGCGGCTCAGGAAGTGATTGTTGTGGTTTGTGACGAACCAGCCTCAATCACAGACGCCTATGCTTTGATTAAGCTTCTCAGCCGTGAGCATCAGGTTGAACGCTTCCATATCGTGACTAATATGTGCCGAAGCGTGCAGGAAGGTCGTGAACTTTTTGATAAGATTTCTTTAGTCTGTGATCGCTTTCTCGACGTGACCCTGGACTTTATGGGTATAGTACCGTTTGATGAAGATTTAAGACGGTCAGTGAAAAAACAACGTAGTGTAGTAGAAGCATTTCCACGTAGTAAAGCGGCTACGGCATTTGCACATTTAGCCAAAAAAATTGAATATTGGCCTGTACAGAAACAACCTCGTGGCCATATGGAATTTTTTGTTGAGCGACTCATTCAGGCAAGTATGGAAATGGCATGAGTAACAGAGCAGTCATGTATACATCGGGTCAAAGTAAATCAGAGTTGATTGAGCAACACGCGCCTCTGGTCAAACGAATCGCTTATCACATGATTGCGAGATTACCAGCGTCAGTTGATGTTGAAGATTTAATTCAGGCAGGCATGATTGGCCTACTCGATGCCTCTCACCAGTACAACTCCGCTCAAGGCGCAAGCTTTGAAACCTATGCAGGCATCCGTATACGTGGTTCCATGCTGGATGAAATCCGCCGCAATGACTGGGCGCCCAGATCGGTGCACAGAAAAGCCCGTGAAATCGCGGAACAAATGCATAAAATCGAACAGGAAAAAGGACGGAATGCTTCAGACAGTGAGGTAGCCGCGGCGCTTGGTATCGATATCAACGAGTATTACCAACAACTGCACGATTCAAGTGGTTATCAGGTTTTTAGCCTGGATGAGTTTACTGATAATGATGAAACCCAGGCTCACCCTATATCTGTCGGCCCCAGTGGGCCAGATGATGAAGTTCAGGATGATGATTTCCAACAGGCATTGGCACAAGCCATAGACACACTCCCAGAGCGTGAGCGCTTATTAATGAGCCTGTATTATAATGACGAATTAAATTTAAAGGAGATCGGCGAGGTTCTGGGCGTAAGTGAGTCCAGAGTCAGTCAAATTCATAGTCAGACTGTGATTCGACTTCGCGCCAAACTTCGTGACTGGATTATGTAATTTTGGAGGTGTGCTTTGGATAAAAATATGAAAATCCTGATCGTGGATGACTTTTCCACTATGCGTCGGATCATAAAAAATCTGTTACGGGATTTGGGATTCAACAACACGCAAGAAGCCGATGATGGCTTAACAGCTTTGCCCATACTTCAAGCAGGTGGAATTGATTTTCTGGTCACTGATTGGAACATGCCTGGCATGCAAGGGATTGATCTACTAAAAACAGTCCGTGCCGATGAAAAACTCGCCTCATTGCCAGTACTTATGGTAACGGCAGAGACCAAACGCGAACAAATCATTGAAGCTGCACAAGCGGGTGTCAACGGTTATATCGTCAAACCATTCACTGCAGCGACGCTCAAGGAAAAAATCGAAAAGATTTTTGAACGCATTAACGCACAATAAGGAGCACTCGGCTCATGGCTTTAGTAAATCAGGCAACCCAATTGGATGCAGCAAAAGCCCTCGTTGAGGCGCTTGAAAAAAATGATGAAAAAGCGGCTGAGGAGCAACTGACTATTCTTGCAAAAGCACAGGAAAGTCAGTTATTCAAAGAAGTTGGCAAACTGACTCGCGAATTACACGACTCCTTAAATAATTTTAATCTCGACGCCAGACTCATTGATTTAACTCAAAATGATATGCCTAACACACGTGACCGACTTAACTATGTCATCACCACGACTGAAGAAGCAGCACATAAAACGTTAGGTTATATAGATAACACCCTACCTTTGGCTCAAGAACTCCGAAATACTGCCGAAAAGATAGATGAGAGCTGGCACCGTTTTCGGAAAAAGGAAATGAATGCAGATGAGTTCCGCATATTGGTAAAAGAAATTGAAAACTATTTACCGACAGTGAAACAACATGCAGATCAAGTTCATCATAATTTATCTGAAATGATGTTAGCTCAGGGCTTCCAAGATTTGACCGGACAAGTGATTCGTCAGGTGATTAGCTTGGTAGAAGAAGTGGAAGATAGTTTGGTGCAGTTAGTCAAAGTGGCTGGCAAACCTCAACCGTCTTCTAATAAAAAAGAAATTGACCCAATTAAAGCTGAAGGTCCACAGATAAACGCACAAGATAATCCGAATGTGGTGAATAACCAGGATGATGTGGATGACTTGTTATCTAGCCTTGGCTTCTGAGGAAATGATTCATGGCGCTGGATACAGATGATGAAATCCTGCAAGACTTTCTTGTTGAAGCAGAAGAAATATTAGAAGGTCTGAACGAACAGCTTGTAGAGCTCGAAAATAGCCCACAAGATGCTGATCTCCTTAACTCTATTTTTCGTGGTTTTCATACCATTAAAGGTGGGGCAGGTTTTCTCAGCCTGGAAGCAATGGTCAATCTTTGCCACAAAAGTGAAGATTTATTCAATCTGCTAAGACAAGGTGAACGCTTTGTTGATGCCGATATGATGGACACCTTTCTTAAGGTGCTCGACATATTGAACACCATGTTTGCGGAAATCAAATCCGGTCAATACCCCAGCCCGGCTGACGCTGAAGTTATTGAGTCATTATCAGCTTATTTAAATAACGATTCAGCCCCCGCTGCTGCACCTGAGCCCGAACCAGAACCTGAAGTGGTCGAAGAAGTCACTCCTCCCCCTGCTTCAACTGAGTCAAGTTCAGCTGATGCGCCTGCAGATGACGAAATCACAGATGATGAATTCGAAGCCTTGTTAGACCAGTTACATGGTAATTCAGCACCTGGCATAAAAGACTCAGAAAAAGCACCAAAAGAACCGCCTGCTCCTGCGGCTTCCGCGTCAAGCTCATCCAACAGTGACGATATCACTGAAGAAGAATTTGAAGCATTGCTTGACGAATTACAAGGTGCGAAAAAAGCAGAAGCGGAAAAACCAGTGCCGCCACCAGCAGCACCTAAATCAGCGCCCTCTCCTAGCACTGATAAAGCGGTAGAACCTAAGGCTCCTACACCTACACCTAAGCCAGCAGAAAAAGCAGCATCTGAAAAGGTCGAAGCAAAGGCAGCACCAGCTAAACAAGCTGCTGATACCAGTGTACGTGTTGATACAAGTCGTCTCGATGAAATCATGAACATGGTCGGTGAATTGGTGCTGGTACGAAACCGGATCAGTACACTCGAGTCTTCATTTGAAAATGAAGAGATGGCAAAAGCGGTCAATAACCTTCGTGTTGTCACGGGTGACCTGCAAACGGCTGTAATGAAAACGCGCATGCAACCGATCAAAAAAGTATTTGGTCGTTTCCCGCGAGTGGTTCGTGATATCGCCAGAAGCCTGAAAAAAGATATTGATCTTGAACTGCGTGGTGAAGAAACTGATCTCGACAAAAACTTAGTCGAAGCTCTCGCAGATCCGCTTGTGCATTTAGTCAGAAATGCAGTTGACCATGGTGTAGAAATGCCTGACGTCCGCGAAGCTGCTGGTAAACCCCGTCAAGGTAAAGTCGTACTGTCTGCAGCTCAAGAAGGTGATCATATTCTTCTCACTATCGCAGATGATGGTGCGGGTATGAACCCGGAAACGCTGCGTCGCAAGGCGGTTGAAAAAGGCATGATGGATGAAGACACCGCCGCCAGACTTACCGAATCAGAGTGTTTTTCACTAATCTTCTCTCCCGGTTTTTCCATGAAGCAGGAGATTTCAGATATTTCTGGCCGTGGTGTGGGTATGGATGTGGTGAAAACCAGCATATCTAAACTCAATGGTGTCATAGATATTCAATCTGAAGTGGGTGTGGGCACAACTTTGTCCATCAAAGTCCCTCTGACGTTAGCCATTATGCCGACATTAATGGTCATGCTCGGTGAGCAGATTTTTGCTTTCCCACTGGTGAACGTGAATGAAATTTTCCATCTCGATCTTTCTAAAACCAATGTCGTTGATGGACAACAAACCATTATGGTGAGAAATAAAGCCTTACCCTTATTCTACCTCAGCAAGTGGCTGACCAAAGGTCGAACTGATGGTAAAAAACCAGAGATCGAGCATGTTGTTATTGTGAATGTGGGTACTCAGCGTGTTGGTTTCGTTGTTGATGTATTGCTAGGTCAAGAAGAAGTTGTAATTAAACCACTTGGAGCTTTGTTACAAGGAACTCATGGGTTTGCTGGCGCGACTATTACTGGTGACGGCCGCATTGCATTAATTTTGGATTTTCCAGAATTAATGAAAGTCCATGCTAACCGTGGATACTAGGAGTAAAAGTGACGGTTAAGGTTCTGATAGTCGATGACTCAAGTTTTTTCCGTAAACGTCTTGCTGAAATCATAGCAACTGATCCGCGACTCCAGGTTATTGCTACGGCCAGTAATGGTGAAGAAGCCATTCGCGAAGTACAGCGTCATCACCCAGATGTAGTGACTATGGACTTAGAAATGCCGGTGATGGATGGCATCACAGCTGTTCGAAAGATTAAAACCATTCGTCATACACCCGTTTTGATGTTGTCCACCTGGACAACTGAAGGCGCCAAATCGACTTTAGATGCATTGGAAGCCGGAGCCACTGATTTTTTACCAAAACGCTTTGAAGATCTATCAAGCGATAAAATTGAAGCTCAGCGTAAGCTCTGTCAACGTATTTACCAACTAGCCAGTGGTTTTCAGGCCAGTCAATCAGACATGCCTGCCAATAGAGCTACTAACAGTCAAACACAAGTGGCGGCCGCTAAACCCGAAAAGTCATTCAATACCACACCTGAACTGGTTGCTATTGGCACTTCAACAGGTGGGCCCGTTGCTTTACAAAAAGTGTTAACGCAGTTACCAGCGAGTTTTCCCTGCCCTATTTTACTTATTCAGCATATGCCGGCCACCTTTACGCCATCATTTGCAGAACGTCTGAATACACAGTGTGCGATTCGAGTAAAACAGGCTGAAAATGGTGAACATTTAGTGCCAGGAACAGCTTATCTCGCCCCTGGTGGTGAACAAATGTTGCTTAAAGGCCGACCGAATAATCTCTATCTCAGTATTGAGCCGGGGGATGTGAAGGAGACCTATAAACCCTGTGTCGATTTAACATTTGACTCTATTGCACACATCTGTGGTTCAAAAACGTTAGCGGTGATTTTAACGGGTATGGGTAGTGATGGTCGTAATGGCTGTGAAAGTATCAAGAAAAAAGCCGGCAAGATCTGGGCTCAAGACCAGCAAAGTAGCACGATTTATGGCATGCCTATGGCAGTGGCCAAAGCCGGATTAGCTGACAAAATATTGGATATTAATGAAATTGGCCGTCAACTGGCGGAATTGAGTTGATATGGATATTTTAAGTATCCTCGGTCTGATAGTCGGTTTTGGTGCCATATTAGTGGGCCAGTACCTTGAAGGCGGTCATATCGACACCATACTGAATGCCGTTGCATTATTAATCGTTATGGGAGGGACGCTCGGTGCTGTGATGCTGCAAACCCCAATGAGCACTTTTCTTCGTGCGATGCGTATGTCTTTATGGATTATTAAGCCCCCCAAATTATCGGCTCATCAGCAACTAGAAAAAATACTGGAATGGAATCAGGTCGCTCGTCGGGAAGGCTTAATCCGATTAGAGTCTATGGCGATTGATGAATCTGACCTTTTCACTCAAAAAGGTTTGCAATTGATTGCTGATGGCATTGAACCAGAAGTGCTGCGAGAAGTATTAGAAAACGACCTGGATATTCAAGAGTCGGATGATTTTCAGGCAGCAAAAGTGTTTGAAGCTATGGGTGGCTACTCGCCGACTATCGGTATTATTGGCGCAGTAATGGGATTAATACATGTCATGGGTAATCTCGCCGATCCGGCCTCACTTGGCTCAGGAATTGCAGTTGCTTTTGTGGCTACCATTTATGGCGTTGGTCTCGCTAATTTATTGTTTTTACCCATAGGTAATAAGTTAAAAGCCCTGATTAATAAACGTAGTCGCCTTCAAATGATGTTAATCGAAGGTTTGATTGGTGTTGCAGACGGAGACAACCCAAGAAATATTGAAAGTCGTCTTCAGGCCTATTTAAATTAAGTGATGCTCTATGGCACGTCGAAAAAGACATGAAGAACATGAAAATCACGAACGTTGGCTGGTCTCTTATGCTGACTTTATCACCCTTCTATTTGCGTTTTTTGTTGTCATGTATTCGATTTCATCAGTGAATGAAGGTAAATATCGTGTACTTTCCGACACACTTGAAGCCGTATTTTCAGAGTCTGTTCGAAGTAAAGATCCAATACAAATTGGTGAAATCAGTCGAGGTGAAGGTGAAATTAAGCTTGAGCCTATAGCCCCTGTGCCGGTTATACCTGAAGAAGCACCTCTTCCTGAACTGAGCAATGAGATGCCTCTTACTGCGTCGGATAATGATATCCGAACGATCAACGATTTATCTCAGCAATTCACCTCCGCTTTATCGGACTGGATAGGCACAGAAGATGTAACCATTAAACAAGGTGAGGACTGGTTAGAGCTCGAAATCAAATCACGGGTGCTCTTCGAAAGTGGTGAAGCCAGATTGGCCCGACCCGCCATACCGGTACTTGGCGAGATTGCCAGTATTCTGCAAACATCGGCTAACCCTATCCAGGTCGAGGGCTTTACTGATAACAACCCGATCAATACTCCCCGCTTCCCTTCCAATTGGGAATTATCTGCTGCACGGGCTGCCAGCGTTGTTCACCTACTAGATAGATACGGTATCCAACCTGATCGCATGTCTGCTATTGGTTATGGTGAATACAAACCCATTGCCAGTAATGATACTGAAGCAGGTCGTCAAAAAAACCGTCGTGTTGTGCTCGTGGTATTAGGTAATGATATGAGTCGCCGTGACATCACTGTTTTTGAACACACTGATGCCTTGACTACTCCACAGGCCCCCACAGCCATCAGTAATGATGGCAGCCAATTAGGCATTGATAATAGAGGGGGACAATAATCATGGCCGTTTGGGCAGTGTGTAATCAAAAAGGTGGGGTAGCAAAAACCACGACAGTGGTATCGCTTGCCAGCTTACTTGCTCAACAAAGCGAACCAGTGCTTATGCTGGATCTTGATCCACATGGCTCCTTAACGACTTATCTTGGTTATGATCCAGACGCTATTGAAACCAGTATTTACACCTTATTTCAGCAGTTAGATAACACCCCTAAAGAAGCGATTTTAAAAAGTCTGAAGAAAACACGTCATGACAATATTTTCTTGTTACCTGCCTCTACAGCTATGGCCACACTTGACAGACAACTTGGCGCGCAACAAGGTAAAGGCTTAGTCATACGAAAAACTCTCAGCTTTTTCAAAGATCGCTTTAAACACGTACTGATTGACTGTCCCCCAATGCTTGGGGTGTTAATGATCAATGCTCTGGCCGCCTGTGATAAGTTGGTTATTCCTGTACAAACAGAATTTTTATCGCTCAAAGGTCTGGAGCACATGCTACATACCGTATCGATGATTAATCATTCTCGACGTAGTGCTTTGCCTTATTTTATTGTGCCTACCATGCATGATGGCCGAACAAAAGCTGCAATAGATTGCCTTGCAGAACTGCATAAACGTTATGAAGAGAATGTCTGGAAAGGCTTTGTTCCAGTTGATATAGGCTTTCGTGAAGCCAGCAAACTTGGTCTCCCCTTACCTGAGATGGCCCCTGATAGTCCTGGCGCAAGCGCCTATCGGCAGCTATTGACCGTCTTGAGCGAGCCAGAAGTGAGTGTATCCAATGGCTAAGAAGCCTATTTACGATCAAAAAGACGCCCTGTCAGCCTATTTTAATGACATGTTGGCTGACTCACATACACGCCAGCCAATTGTTGAAAACAAAACTGAATCGCCTCCAGTATCGCCGTCATTGAAACAAAATATTGTGTTCCCAGTTGAAGAGTTGGCCGTCCCTGTTGATGCAGAGATATCAGCGCCAACACCTTTACCTCAACCTTCAGTCACGCAAAGTGAAGTAGAAACATCGTTAAATGTCACTGATGACAAAGTCGCGACTGAACAGGTACAAGACACGGATATTGACACGACTGATGCGATATCCTCGGACCAGATACAAACAGAGAATGCTGTACTCAAACTATTACTCTGCGATATTGGTGGAATAAAAGTGGCGATCAAAGTGGATGCTTTGGACAATATTATCCGTTGGCCAGAGAAGGATTTGAGTTATATTCCAGGACGTAAATCCTGGGAAGTCGCCTTATATAATGACAATGGACAAAATACCAATGTCATCGACATAAGAAAGCTCTTGCACTCACCTGAACAGACATCACCACTCAATGCCCATTACATATTACTGGTCAATGATCGTCGAACCGGTATTGCATGTGACACGATTGAGCAAATTATCAATAAAAACAATAATGAGATTAACTGGCGCAATGATACTCATCAGCGACCATGGTTTACAGGGGTACTGAGCGAGACAATGCACAGTGTTTTGGATATATCAGCCATTATCAAGGCGTTAGAGTGATAAAAATGGCATGAAGCCTGCATAATCTTTATCAACAGCTCGCTGTCATAAAAATGACAGCCATATCAGAAGGTCATAAAAATGAGCGAGAAAGATAACAGTAACGAAAATCCCATACTACAGTGGGTCACTTATCAACTTGAAGACGAATACTACGGTATCAACGTCATGCAGGTGCAAGAAGTCTTACGTATGACAGAAATCGCGCCTGTACCTGGTGCGCCACCGTATGTACTTGGCATCATTAATCTACGCGGCAATGTGGTGACTGTCATTGATACGCGGATGCGTTTTGGTTTAAGTGCCATTGAGCCTGATGACCGTGCACGCATCATTATCGTAGAAGTCTCCGGTCATGTGATCGGCATGCTCGTCGATTGTGTAGCTGAGGTGGTGTATTTACGCCAATCTGAAATTGATACCGCACCGAATGTCAGTGATGATAGCTCACGTTTTATTCAAGGTGTCTGCAAACGTGAGAAATATTTATTGATCTTAGTAGATGTCAATAAGTTGTTAAATGATGAAGAGATTGCTGATATCTCAGGTTTTTAAAGGGTAACGTTCATGGCTGATGATATTAATCCAATTCAGCCCACGACGCCCCTGCCGTTGAGTCATCCTGTGTCTGATGAGGATAAACCGGCCTCACAGGAACAGCACAAGAAGAAAAAAGACAAAGAACCACCTGAAGAAGAAAAGCCGCGTCCTAAAGAGGATGATAAAGGTGAATTTATTGATGAGTATGTATGAATTCAGACGGATGTCTGGGGAGTAAAGACAATGACTATTTTTGTCGTATTTACAGTGATGAGTGCCGTATTTCTGGTCATCGGTCTTGCCACTATGCGTCTGTTAAAACTGTATCAATTACAAACTAAGCGTATTCACGACCTTCAGAACCAAATTACTGCCTTGTGTGCTGGCGCAGCTGGTACAGATGAACGCATCCACAAATTTGAGCAAACCCTGGTTAAACTCAAAGATCACCAGCATAGTCTCGATTTGAATGCCAATCATCAGCCCGGTTATGACCATGCCATTCGTTTAGCCAAAAAAGGTGCTGATATCCAACAGCTGATTAATCACTGCAATTTGAGTGATGAAGAAGCTCACCTGATTACAACGTTACACGGACAACGTCACGTACATTAGCCCTTTGGTTTAGGAATCTTAGCGTTTGGTTTCCCCACCAAAAATCCTTGAACCATATCAACACCATAGCTTTTTAACAGCTCTAATGTGCTTTTTCTCTCAACAAACTCTGCGACCGTTTTTTTACCCAGGCTGTGTGCAATATCAATCATCGATTTCACAAGTTGCTGATCCACGGGATCATTATCTAAATCAGTAATGAATCCCCCATCAATTTTTAAGATATCAACAGGGAAGTGTTTCAGATAACTATAAGAATTAAAGCCTGCGCCAAAATCATCCAGTGCAAATCGACAACCCAAGGCACGTAAATCCGATACCATTTTTCTGGTCTGTTCAAAATTAGAGATAGCGTAAGTCTCAGTAATCTCAAACACAATCCGATTGGGATCAATTTGTGTTTGATTAAGTTTATCTCTGACTAGCTTAAATAAGTTCTCATCCAGAAATACATTGCCTGACAGATTAATGGCAAATGACAGGTTTTCTGGCATATTCACGATAAGTTCAAATACTTTCGCCACCACCCAGAAATCAATCTGATGAATCAGTCCCATCGATTCAGCAACGGGGATAAATTCTTTCGGATAGAAAATGACGTTACCTTCGCCACGCATACGGATTAAACATTCGTAGTGTGAGACTTGTTCAGTATCGAGAGAATAAATCGGTTGAAACTCTAATAAGAACAAACCTTCCTTCAGTGCAGCACGTATACGAGGGGCCCATTCCACACTATGACGCAAGGTATGCATTTCGCGATCTTCAGGGCTGTACAGGTGCACTCGATTACGCCCGCGCTTTTTGGCTGTATAGCAGGCTTGGTTAGAATGCGATAACAGTTCACCAACGGTGGTTGCATTATCTGCATCAATAATCTTCAAACCGATACTAGCCGATAGATGGTAATGGTGACCATGATGTTCAAAATCATAACCATCAAATAAATTTCGGAGCTCTTCTGCAAGCTCAATGGCAGTTTGTTTATCCGTATTATTGACCAGCACCGCAAACTCGTCTGATCCAATTCGTACCAGGATATCGTTGATATTAAAATAACGTCTCAGAGAATTAGCCACTTGTACCAGCAGAGTATCCCCTGCTTCATGGCCCTCAGCATCATTTAATACTTTGAAGCTATCTAAATCGATGTAAAAAAGCGCGCTCACGCTCATAAAATTACGCACCTGACTCAGAGTCATATCCAGTGCATTTTCAAGACGACGTCGATTCGCTAAGCCTGTTAAATCATCATGATTAACTGAAAACTGTAGGCGCGCTTCCATGACTTTAAGATTGGCCAATTCATCTTCAAGTTCTGTTTGTCGCTTAAACGTTTTATCACGCTCACGTTTGACTGCCAGAGCCGTCATGATAGCCGAAGGTAATGACTCTGCAGTCATAGGATGATAAAGCAGCGAGGTCACGCCATGCCCCAAATCCGTCAAAACCTGAGCATGATCCCAAACTGACTGTCTACAGAGTGAAATAATTGGAATTAGACGCCATTCATCAAACTGATCCATCACCAGACGAATATCTTGGGTAGAAATACCCGGTAAATCATCGTCCATTATCAACAGATCAATATCACATAAATCATTGTGGATACTCTGACGAAGCAAAAGCATGACGCCATCAGTATCTGTTGCACTTTCAATATGGGTGAAACCACTAATCTCGAGCAGGGTCTTGGTGAAAGCGGTCTCTGCTGGGTGTCGACCACCAATAATAATTTTTGCATCAAGGAGTTCTTTGACTGAGGCAACGCTAGCAGGAAGATCAGATTTCTGATCAAGCGCTATGTCACGCATCAACGTTTCCTTGATTTTATTTTTCATCAGATAGTGGAGCTACATTCAGTAGACCGGAAATTAAACATGCACTGACGATATCGGATATATATATTAAAATCAACACTTAATGTTAATTTTGTAATGCTAATTATAAAGTTTATGAGTCGCTCGAAACGAAATCTTCATACCTCAAAAGTATTTAGCTCAGTTTCCATTTTTATTTTCTCTTTTATTTACAGGAACTTTTCCTGATATCAGATAGGCGTAAGCAATCACTTCTGCTATCACCCGATAGAGCATCGGTGGAATTTCTTCACCCAAATTCAGTTCACTTAACATCTCGGTCAACAGCGCATCTTCACGCAAAGGAATATTGTGCTCCCGAGCAATCCGGATAATCTCTTCAGCAATATCCCCTTGACCACTCGCCGTGACAATAGGAGCATTCTCGCCATCATATTCCAGGGCAATCGCCTGTAATACATCCTTTTCACTCATACTGAAATATCCACAAGATAATCGTTCAAACGTGTCGTGTTTACGGGCGTTACCGGAGTAACAAGCGCCTGTCTACAACTCAGGTGATGAATGGAAAACCCCATCTCATTGAGTCGTCCATCTAAGTTATCTAAGTGACTTGAAAGTAAGTCTGCACTCTGCTGGCGTTCGGCCAAAATCACCACACTCACATTTTTGTCTTGCAGACTAATACGAGCCTGCATCGGACCTAAATTTTGCGTTTCCAGGTTCAACTGCACTTGCCACAGCACGGAGTCGTCATCTGTATTTTTGTTGGGAAAATGTTGCTCAACTCGCATTTGCAATAGTTCAAGTTGCTGCTTTTCTTTAACAGGTAAATCAAACAACCAGACATTCGCATTGGTATTCAAATCATTATCCTGCACCATCGATAATTGATTGAATTGAATTTTTGCACTGACCGATTCCACATCCTGTAACAAATCTCTCATCATCTGATACTCAATAGCACGTGTTACAGCTTGTTGAGCGTTTGCTGTCATATTCGTGGTCGGCAATGGCATAGCAGTTGACGTATTGGGCGATGCTTGGGGGGATTGTGTTTTTTCAGCTGTTGTTGCTGTTGTTAACCCCGCCAATAAACTGAATAAGAGCTGCGTTGGTGTCTGTCCTCTATTGGCTAAAGCAGGTGAAATTTGCGCAGGTAGCGCACGCAGTTCCTGAGGGGCTGATAACACTTGTTTGATTGCTGTCTGAACCTCCGTTGGTAGCTGTTTAATCAACTCAGGATTATCCAGAATTTTAGGTAGTAATGGTGACTGTATATGTGCTTTCAGCGTATCAGCTAGACGCAGTAAGTTGGCTTTCAAATTCTGCTGTAAATTTGATTGTGCTACATTTTGTTTCAACTGACTTTCAAGAAAAACACCACTATTGTTGATCGTTTGTTGTAATTTTTCTGGCTGTTGTAATGTCTGCTTATCGACTAAATTTTGGATTACATTGGTCAATGCCTGCCTGACAGGCTCAGGCAAAGTGGGTGTATTTGTGGCCGAGGTATTCATTGTCGCCGGCTTAGTGACGAAATTTTGTAATAACGGTAATAACGCTCTTTGGTAACTGACAATACGCTCTTCACGTGTCGCATTATCTGGCATTATTTTGACTGATAAAGGTATGGTTTTTAGAATCTCAAGCGCCAGCTTGTCGCCAACCTTAAATCCTTGATTAAGGTGACTGACATTAATTTCCATATGCTTGGGTAAAGCCGCATTTAATTGACTAAGTTGAGCTGCTTGGGACGAGTTAACTGCCTTATCAGTCACAAATTTAGGTGTGACTAACAGCTGGTTTTGTGCGAGTAGCTTCACCACATCGGCAGCGATGACCTGTCCGGATTTTAATAGCGTAGCTAATGTCGCTGCTTGTATTTCAGGCTTAGCTGACACTACGGGTGTGAGCTGAATCACGGGTTGGCCCGACTCAATAGACTTCTGCAATATGACCTTCTGCCCGGCAGAGAGATCTTGTTGTGTGTTGACATGGACAACCTTATCTCCGAGCTGAAGTTTGACTTGTTCGGCATTCACTCTTGCGATGACGGTTGCCTCCATTTTTTGTCCGGCAGGCAGCGTGTCTACCAGTTTTGAAGAGGCATTTGAAATCACTTCCGTGTTAGGCTGTTGGAATCTATTTATTTGCATAAAGCCACTATACAAGTCGACATGGTGCTAGTATAGCAATCTGGTTATTGCTAAGAGCAATGGCAATGAGACATAAACACGGACAATGGTATATTCGTAAGCAAGGGAAAATTTCTGGCCCGTTTACAGCTTCTGTTATCAGTAATCATTTAAAAGTGGGGAGACTTGCCTCAGATGATGAGGTATCCCGAGATCGGCGACATTGGCATACTTTTGCTGATTCTGACGATTTCACTGTCCCCCAACAAAAGGCGTCACCCATCAAGGGTTATCTGGATGAGCGTACTGGTGAGGACAGACGCAATACCCCACCCACGGAAGTTGACGAGACTATTCTGCAACAACGCAAAGGCGAGAGACGCGAGGAAGAAGCCGACGTTGCTCTAAAAAGACGAGCTCTGCGTCGCACCTTAATGCACCGTCATCGCAACCGTCATCAGAAAATACTTTGGCCCAGCTTAATCATTTTAATCATACTCAGCGTGGTCGCCAGTTTAGCCTTTTTTTATCCAACCAAACTGCCAACGCCGCAATCTGATTGTCAATCACCAGCCGCCCCCAATGTTAACTGGAATAACTGTCAGCTTTCTGGTCAACTTCTGACAAATGCTGATCTCTCAATGGCCCAAATGCGGGGTAGCATTCTCACTGATAGCAACATGATGAATAGTCAATTATCAGGAGCAGATTTAGCGTATAGCGATCTACGTAAAGCAAATTTGAGTTATAGCCAATTAAATAATGCTGATCTTAAAGGTGCTAACCTGCGAGAAGCGGATTTAGTCGAAGCAGATCTATCGAATGCGGACTTATCGTATGCTGATCTAACTAATGCTAATATCAGCGGTGCCATTACTCTCACGACTAAATTAGACAACGCTATATGGATTGATGGCACGGTGTGTGGCAAAAATTCTACCGGAGTGTGCCGACGGTCAGGGCAGTAACGCACCCAATTGACGATCTTGGATGCGAGCAAAAAACCATTGAGCAAATAGGCTGCCGTTTAAAGCCAAGAACATATCCCATTGTGTATCCCAGTTATCACCTTGTGTTCCCAGAAAAGCTTCTGCAGCCTGGGCATTAATCACTGCAGCCGCCCACTCCACAAATTCATAACAAGCACTGATGGCAAGACTGATGGAACACACTATAAAAAATAACCACTTGCCGCGTTGCAGTGGTGAAGTTCGTAATAATATTTCGCGGGATAACAGAGCCGGTACCACGCCCTGGATAAAATGACCCAACCTATCATAATGATTGCGGGCTAGATCAAACGTTTGTTGAATCCATTCAAACAATGGATTTTCTGCGTAAGTGTAATAACCACCCACAATTAATATAAAAGCAAAGAGACTGATCGCTCGAACGGAAATAATCGTCAGGGGAAACTGTCTGTGAGTGATAAGCAATATGGGTATGGCTATCATCACGGGCACGGTTTCCATAAACCAGGTCAACCGGTCTGCCACTGGATCAATAGCAGAAACAAGCAAAGCTATTGAAACTAAACTTAGCCAGACGACTTTCTCTTTATTGCTTGTCAGCATTCTGAAAAGCTCAGAAGACAATCAATGTAGCGTGCGTGGAACAGCTAGGGTAAATGCCGGAATATTGACTTCGAATCGCTCACCGTTATCTCCCAGCATCTTGTAATGACCTTGCATCATACCGACAGGTGTATCCAACATTGCTGCGCTGGTGTAAGTGAATTCCTGCTCAGGTGCAAGATAAGGATGCAGACCTACCACACCATCCCCTTCCACTTCCTGCTCATGACCATCACCACCGGTAATTTTCCAATAACGGGACAATAATCTGGCCGATGACTGACTCTGATTCTTAATGGTGATGGTATAAGCAAACAAATAGCGTGCTTTTTCTGGATCAGATTCTTCATCCAGGTAGGTGGTTTCTACATCAACTGAAATATCGTTATTATGTTCATTCATATGTTAATTATACATGGCTTTTTGTGCTAAGAAGCGAGCACCTTTTAGCCCGACTTCATCATCAAGCACGATATGAACCGGTATCTGCTCCATCAACATTGTCATGCGGCCTTTTTCAACAAAACTGTTGATAAATGATGGCGCTCTGAACTTGGCAATATTTTTCAGCAGAATATTACCCACCAGATAAACGCCCCCTCGAGCCAATGTGGTCAGCGCTAAATTACCAGCTTGAGCAGCGTAAATACGTACGAACATATCTAAGGCTTCATTTGCCAAAATATCATTCTTTTCTATGGCGAACTGGCTGATAGCCGATGCGGCATCACTGTTTACCATCGCCAGACGTAACGCGTTATTTTCATCAATTTGCTTATAGTCCCGTAGGAAATGATAGAGACTGACAAGCCCGCTTCCACAAACAATACGATCATAAGAAACATGACCATGTCGCTGCTGGAGATGCTCCAGGAAAAGCTGTTGGGTTCGATCTAAGGGGGCAAAATCAACATGCCCGCCTTCTGTTGCAAAAACTTGCCACTGATTCTCCTGCGGAATCAAAATAGCTTGTCCTAATCCCGTACCAGCACCTAATACAACACGGGGATATGACTGATTGGGTTCACCCGCTTGTAACGTCTCAACCTCGCTATCAGCTAAACCCGCAATACCATAACCCACTGCTTCGAAATCGTTACAAAGTATGACCCTTTCAATTGAAAACTGCTTTTCAATGACACGGGCATCTAACTTCCAGGGCAGCTTAGTGACTTGGCCATATTGTCCACTCACCGGACCCGCCAGTGCGACACAAGCAATGTTGATAACACACGATTGAGGAAGCTGTTCAATAAATGCCGTCAGGATGGCATCAAAGGTATCAAAGCGCTGACTGTCTAATTTCAGTTTATGGGTCACTTGGCCATTTGCATCGGATAACTCAAATAGCGTTTTAGTCCCACCTACATCGACAGCCAGCACATGTGTCATGGTTACTTACCTGCAGCCGCCTGATCCATAAACCAATAATAATCGTGTTGAGGCGCCAAACGCTGAACAGGTAAGCCTGATACAGCATCGCTGGTAATATCACTTACGATAGCCGCTTTTGCTTCTCCTGCGATGAAAACAATCACCTGACGTGCGGCATTAATAACAGGATAGGTGATAGTCACACGCCATGAGTCAAATTTCTCAACATAAAGATGAGTGGTAAGTGTATCCGTCACATCTAAAGCAGGCGTGTCTGGAAATAAGGATGCAATATGTCCATCAGGCCCCAATCCGAGCAGCACTAAATCAAATGGTGCATCTTTCATCACAAATTTCATAGTATCGGCATAATGAACAGCGACATCAGCCGCATCACCACTCTCAGTTGGCATGCGATGCACATTCTCTGTTGGAATAGGAATTAAATCGATCATGGCCTGACGCGCCATTTTAAAATTGCTGTCATCGTGAGTAGCGGGAACACAACGCTCATCACCAAAAAACAAATGTACCCTAGCCCAGTCAATCTGTTCTAAATAAGGTGAGGTAGCTAATTTTTCATACAAGCCTTTAGGTGTTGAACCACCCGCCAAGGCCACATAAAAAACACCTCTTTTTGCAATCGCTGATCGAGCTGTACTGACAAAATGTTCTGCGGCTGCTTTAATTAAACTCGTCGCATCAGGCAGGATTTTTTGTTCTGCTTTCATTGTGTTCCTCAATTTTTGATTATGTAAACTATGCTGAAATACAGACGGTGAGTTTTATACAACGCCACCATCAATTTCGACTGATTATTGCCAGCATGATATATCAAAACTTAACGCTTTTGAGCTAGTCTTAAAAGACGCAGCATTTTTATTCAATTAAGGAAGGACCTATGAAACACACTTTGGCATTTATTTCGCTTTTAGCCATGAGCCCCCTCACTTTTGCTGAAGACCTTGCTCAAATGGGTATAGTCTCACTCGATACCAGTGCCAGCATGAATGTTGAAAATGATGAACTTATAACGCGTTTACAAGTATTTGAACAAGGAAAAGACCCTGCCAAATTAACTGACATGGTCAACAAAAAAACAGCGCTGGTTCTGGATGCGGTGAAAAACTTCAATGCGATTCAAGCTGAAACATCCAATTACACCACGCAGCCCGTTTATGATGAGGGCAAAATTGCCAGCTGGCGCGTCAGTCAGCAATTGACGCTTGAAACCCGCCAGTTTGATCAAATGAGTCAGTTTATTGCGGACATCAATACACTGGCCAATATTCAATCTATGCAGTTTATGGTCTCAGACGATCGTGCTGAAAAAGTCAAAACCGATTTACTTAAACAAGCTATCAGCAAATTCAAAGATAAAGCACAACTCATCAGCACTGAATTTGATCGCAGTGGTTATGAAATTGTGTCCATATCCATTGATGGTAATTCATTTACCCCAATGCCAATGATGGAACGCGCCAATATGATGTCAGCGGATATGAGAGTCAAAGCTGCACCAGCTGCATTAGCCGGCGGCAGTAACGAAATTTCAGTGAACGTTCGCGGCAGTATCAAACTCAATCAATAAAGCCCAAAGCCACGGCAGCATAAATGACTGCCGTGGCTACCTTATTACTTCAGAAACAGATCGTAAGCAGGATTGTCGGTCTCTTCCCAGTAAGTGTATCCAAGCGTATCCAAAAAGATTTGGAACTCCTGTTTATAATCATCACCCACCTGAATGCCCACCAGCACACGACCATAATCAGCCCCATGATTACGGTAATGGAAAAGGCTGATATTCCAGCGCTGCCCAATGCGCGTTAGAAACCGTAGTAAGGCGCCTGGGCGCTCTGGAAATTCAAAACGAATTAGACGTTCATTATCTACCTGAGGGGCATGACCACCGACCATATAACGTACATGTAACTTGGCAGTTTCATTATCAGTGAAATCAACCCAGTCATACCCAGCTTGATCCAGCTGTGAAAATAATTGTTGGCGTTCTTCTTCCTGGCCGTTCATTCTGACACCAACAAAAACCTGAGCTTGCTTGTCATCAGCGTAACGATAATTAAATTCAGTAATCCCTCGTTCACCCAGTGTTTTACAGAATTTTTGGAAGCTGCCTGGTTGTTCATCAATTTTAGTGGCAAACAAGACTTCTCGACGCTCACCAATTTCGGAGCGCTCAGCAACATGACGTAAACGATCAAAATTAATATTGGCACCACTATTGATGGCAACGAGTTGCTGATTTTCCATCGGGTTGTTGGCTAAGTATTTTTTTACTCCAGCCACAGCGAGTGCGCCAGATGGCTCAGCAATAGAACGCGTGTCCTGAAAGATATCCATAATGGCTGCACATAACTCATCACTACTGACAGTCACGACCTCATCCACTGTTTCACGACAGATTCTGAAAGGTTCGACACCAATTTGTCTGACCGCCGTGCCATCAGCAAACAATCCGACTTGATCCAGTTTGACACGCTCATCCGCCTCCAGCGCCGCTTTCAGGCTAGCTGCATCAGCCGGTTCAACCGCAACGATTTTAATGTCTGGCCAGAATGCTTTGATATAAGCGGACACACCGGATATCAATCCACCACCACCGACAGGCACAAATACGGCATGAATAGGATCAGGGTGTTGACGGATAATCTCCATCGCAATCGTGCCTTGTCCGGCAATGACTTCAGGATCATCATAAGGGTGAATAAAAGTGCGACCATCTTTCTCAGCAACGGATAAGGCATAAGCACTGGCATCGTCATAACTATTGCCGTGCAGTTTAATTTCCGCACCATAAGCCCGCACCGACTCCACCTTGATAGGTGGTGTAGTTTTGGGCATGACAATCAAAGCAGGAATATTCATTTTATTCGCTGCCAGCGCTACGCCTTGCGCATGATTGCCCGCTGAGGCACAAACAACGCCACGTTCTCGCTCATCAGCAGATAACTGACTCATACGATTGTAAGCGCCGCGTAATTTAAATGAAAAAACCGGTTGAAGATCTTCTCGTTTAAGCAAAATCGTGTTGCTTAATCTCTTCGATAAACGAGGCATAACCTCAAGAGGTGTCTCATTTGCCACATCATAAACGCGCGCTTTAAGAATTTTTTCTACGTATCCAGTCAGCATTTCAGCCCAAATCAGTCAGTTATGTTGAAAAAAAGACTCAGTGATCAACAGCTAAATCCTGTCATCATTTTCTAAGCAATCGCTTACGTTACCATTGACCGCCATTTATCTCTATAATTGCCGGGATAATTTTTAAGTGTATTGAAACAAAGGAAGCTGCATATGAATGCTGATGAAATGAAAAAACAAGCTGCGTGGGCAGCGCTTGAGTACATCAAAGGTAACGGAATTGTCGGTGTTGGCACAGGCTCTACCGTGAATCACTTCATTGATGCGCTGGCCACCATCAAAGATCGTATTGAAGGCGCAATATCAAGCTCAGAAGCCTCAACACAAAAATTAGAAGCGAATGGCATCAAAGTATTTGATTTAAATGATTGCAACGACATCGAAGTGTATGTCGATGGCGCAGACGAGTCTAACCACTTACTCGAATTGGTCAAAGGTGGTGGCGGTGCGCTGACACGTGAAAAAATCATTGCCGCAGCCAGTAAACAATTTGTTTGTATTGCTGATGCATCTAAACTTGTCGACGTTCTGGGTAAATTCCCTCTTCCTGTGGAAGTCATTCCAATGGCACGCAGCTACGTTGCTCGTGAAATCGTCAAGCTGGGTGGTCAACCTGTCTATCGTGAAGGTGTGATCACAGATAATGGCAACGTAATTCTGGATGTTCATGGTTTAGATATCATGGAACCTATTAAATTAGAAAAAACACTGAATGATATCGTCGGTGTAGTCACCAATGGTTTATTTGCGATGCGCCCAGCAGATGTGCTGTTACTGGGTTCACCAGAAGGAACCAAAACCGTCTTCGCGAAATCATAAAAGGCGAAACATGGACTGATCCTGCTTAGCAGGATCAGTTTTCTCTCTCATCACTATTGGCGACATTATGTTCAGACCGCTCAGTCTCTATATCGGCATGCGTTATACACGCGCCAAACGTCGTAATCACTTCATTTCTTTTATTTCATTAACCTCCATGCTCGGTGTGGCATTAGGTGTAGCCGCTCTCATCACCGTGCTGTCTGTCATGAACGGGTTTGAAAAAGAACTGAAAGATCGCATTCTCGGAATGACCTCACATGCGTTCATCACTGGCGAAGATGGCACGCTGAGAGACTGGCCAGATTTACAGGATTTGATTAAGCATGATCCCGATGTGATTGCCTCGGCTCCTTTTGTAGAGGGTCAGGCCATGCTCAGTCAGGGAAGCCGTGTCAGAGGCACGCTGGTTCGCGGTATTGATGCCGATATGGAACAAAGCGTTTCTACGATTGGTGAGAAAATCATTCAAGGCAAATTAGCTGATTTAACTGACGGTAGCTTTGGCATTGTCTTAGGTAAAGATTTAGCTTCCGCTATGGGCGTGACAACCGGTGACAAAATCACCATGATCACACCACACGTTAGTCCCACACCCGCAGGCGTGATTCCTCGTCTTAAACGTTTAACTGTTGTCGGTATTTTTGAAATAGGTATGTATGAATATGACAGCGGCCTAGCCGTGATGAATATCAACGATGCCGCTAAATTATTCAAAATTCCCGATCGCGTCACTGGCTTACGCTTAAAGTTTGATGATGTCTTCAAGGCACCACAACTACTTCGCAAAGTCATGCAGGATGTTCCCGTTAATTATCGAGCTGCTGACTGGACATTCCAGCACGCCAATTTTTTCCGCGCCCTAAAAACAGAAAAAACAGTGATGTTTGTCATCCTGATGCTTATCGTGGCAGTAGCAGCATTTAATATCGTATCGACCTTAGTGATGATGGTCACCGATAAACAATCTGATATCGCTATATTGCGTACCTTGGGTATGAGTCCACGTAGTGTTATGGGTATTTTTATGGTGCAAGGCACGTTAATCGGTTTAATCGGTACCGCCATGGGTGTTGTTGGTGGCGTGCTGCTGGCCTGGAATATTGAGTCTTTGATCGCCAGTTTAGAAAAACTGCTCGGGTATCAATTCATGCCTGCAGATGTGTATTACATCAGTAGTTTGCCATCACAGCTAGAATGGAGTGATGTCACCGTCATTGCTATCACGGCTTTTGTCTTATCGATTCTTTCCACGCTTTACCCTTCATGGCGTGCATCACAGATTAAACCGGCCGAGGCGCTTCGTTATGACTAATCAAGCAGTATTATCTGCCAGCCAATTATCAAAATCTTTTACAGATGGTCAGTTAAAAACCGATGTGCTGAATAATGTGAACCTGACTGTAAACCGTTCTGATCGTATTGCCATTATCGGCAGTTCTGGTTCTGGTAAAAGCACCTTACTACACATTCTTGGTGGACTTGACTCTCCCACAGAGGGCCAGGTACTGGTGCAAGGTCAAGATATTCATGCCATGAAAAATAAAGCGGCAAGTCGATTACGTAATCAGCAGTTGGGTTTTGTGTATCAATTTCATCATTTGCTGCCAGAGTTTACGGCTGTTGAAAATGTCGCTATGCCATTAGTGATTGGAGGCATGTCACCCACCTCAGCTCAAGAACAAGCGACCGAACTGCTTGATAAAGTCGGACTAGCCCATCGCTTTCAACATAAACCCAGTGAATTATCGGGTGGTGAACGCCAACGGGCAGCCTTGGCCAGAGCATTAATCACCGAACCCTCCTGCTTACTGGCGGATGAGCCAACGGGCAATCTGGATCATCGAACAGCTCAAGGGATTTTTGATCTGATTCTGAAATTAAATGAAGATTTTGGCACGGCATTGGTGATTGTGACTCACGATACAGGGCTTGCCGCTAAAATGGATCAACAACTGACATTGATTGATGGCTGTCTGGCTTCAGGAGCCTGATTTATCTTTTTGTTGGCGCTGACGTTGTGTCCATGTATGGATAACAACCAGTCGCCAACCTATTCGAACAAAAAGAATCCCCGCTATGGCGGATACCAGTCCTAGAATTGTGCAACCTAAGAGTAGTGGTTGCCATATGGCCAGAAACTCTTTTGAAAACCATTCCCAAGTCAGACTAAAAGCTGGGGCGCCCATGGGGATACTCAATACCCAAGCCCCGAGTTTATAGGCGTAGAAAAAAATAGGTGCCATGGTGAAAGGATTAGTAATCCAAACACCCATCGCTGCAATAGGAAGATTCACCCGGAATAAAATGGCTAATGCCGCTGCAATAAACATTTGACCAGGAATCGGCATAAACCCAACAAACAGCCCTAACGCCACCCCACCTGAAATAGAGCGTCGATTGGTATGCCATAAACGTGGTTCAGTTAGTCGCTGACCAAACTTACGCAGATGTGGATGTTCGCGCATCGTGTTGTGATCTGGCATGATGCGTTTTAGGAATTTACGAGGCATAGCGTCTCAGTAACATGCTAAGTCGGGCGTCATTATAGGGATATATGAATAAAACTGCCATTGCATTTTTGCTCGGCACATTGCTTGGTCTATATGTCAGCAGTCCTCTGGTAATAGGGAGCTTACTATTATTGTTTTTCGTGGCATTAGCCTATTATCGAAAACTATGGATTTTAGGTTTTATTGTCGGACTATTGTGGTGTGCATTTCAAGCTCAATCAGCTATTCAAAACAAACTAGCTGCAGACACGCCTGCAAAAACAACGCAAGTACAAGGGCTTATCGCCTCCATACCTCAGACAGGTCATCACCATATTAGTTTTGAATTTTGTCCAGAAGATTCATCCCTCCCCAAAAAAATTAAACTCAGCTGGTATTACCCACCTGAAGACATCCCTCAAGCTGGAGAGCGCTGGCAATTCACTGTCAAACTCAAACCACCCTATGGCATGGTGAATCCCGGTGGTTTTGATTATGAAAAATGGTTATTCAGCCAAGGCATTGGCGCAACGGGTTATATAAAAAAAGCAGAAGATAATCAGCGACTGGCCACATCATCTCAATGGCAGATCAATGCCTGGCGCTCTGAGGTCGAGCAGCATATTCGGTCACTCATTCCTCAAGCGGAACAATTACCTTTAATACTCGGTTTAGCTATAGGCCAACGTGACGATATCAATCAAACCCAATGGCAAGTATTACGCGACACGGGCACCAGTCATCTGATGGCGATCTCAGGCTTGCATATCGGACTGGCCTCCGCTTTAGGTTTTTTAGTGACAAGCGCTTTCTGGCGCTATTGTCCGTTGACATCCGTTCGAATCCCCGCGCACAGAATAGGCGCACTGGGCGGACTGTACACTGCTATTTTTTATGCTTGCCTGGCAGGCTTATCCATTCCCACTCAACGTGCATTGATTATGGTGAGTCTGGCTATGCTAGCTGTATTTTTTAAACGTGCATTCTATCCCTCACATGTGTTGTCACTCGCCTGCATGATTGTTTTATTCCTTGATCCTTTTGCCGTGTTAAACGCAGGGTTTTGGTTATCCTTTGGTGCCGTTGCGATCATTTTGATGAGTTGCACTCAGCGTTTCCCAGGTATCAAACTGGCCTGGCTGAAAATTCATTTCCTCATGGCTGTGGCACTGATACCGCTACTGATCATTTTCTTTAACGATGTATCTGTCGTATCCCCTATAGGCAATCTGATGGCAGTACCTCTGGTGAGTGTATTGATTGTACCGCTGATTATCCTGGCTATGATGCTCTTGCCGCTCAGCATGAAGCTTTCATCATTATTGTTAGCAGCGGCAGATTATTTACTCAACTGTCTCTGGTCTATTTTGTCCTGGCTAAGTCACTTGTCATTTGCCAGCTGGCAAACACCCGTTTATCCCTGGCCAATATTGGTCATGTTGGTACTGGCTGTTTTATTCATGTTGTTGCCTAGGGGCTTTCCAGGAAAATATCTCGCTATCTTGTTGTTAATGCCTCTTTTGTTTTACAAGACTGACCGCCCGGCTTCGGGGGATGTTTTTGTCAGCGTTTTAGATGTCGGACAAGGCCTGGCTTCTGTCATCGAAACAACACACCACACGTTAATCTTTGATACAGGACCGAAATACAGTCAGAGCTTTAATACTGGTGAAGCTGTTGTGGTGCCTTTTTTACGTTATCGAGACATTGATGATGTTGATATGGTTATCATCAGTCATGGTGACAATGATCATATCGGTGGCTTATCTGGCATTCTCAAGCATATAAACGTCACACAAATCATGACCAGCCAACCCCTCGAGCATAAAGTCACCACCTTGTGTACCGCGGGCCAACACTGGCAATGGGATCAGGTTGAATTTAAAATTTTGCATCCGTTTCAAAATCAATCAGGCTCGGACAATGAACGTTCCTGTGTCCTCCAGATAAAAGGCAAAAATCTGTCAGTATTATTACCCGGTGATATTGAAAAACAAGGCGAACAAATATTAGTAGCCAGCTATGGAAAATCGCTTAAATCCGATGTGTTACTTGTACCTCATCACGGTAGTAAAACATCTTCCAGCCGTCATTTCATCGAGTCCATGTCTCCAAAGTATGCTGTTTTTTCTGTTGGTTTCCGTAATCGGTATGGTTTTCCTGTGACTGACGTAGTTGATCGCTACAGAAACATTCCTAGTACCATTCTCAGAACCGACTTGAATGGCGCTATCCTCTTCGGTAGAGGCGATAGTCCAATATTCTGGCGTCAACAACAAGAACAATTGTGGACGTCGAAAGCTACTGAGTAAGTCAATTTTCACGTATCATGAGCGCTATTTTCATTTAAACAACTGAGACTGACATCATGCTGGAATTGTTTAAAGCAGGCGGTTGGTTAATGATCCCGCTATTTATCTGCTCGGTCATTGCCATTGCGATCATCGCAGAACGTTTTTGGAGCCTACAAAAGAAACGCATTGCCCCCAAGGAGCTCATTACCCAAATCTGGCAATGGTTAAAGTTTAATCAGGTTGATGAACATCGCATCAAAGCACTGCAAAGCAACTCCCCTCTTGGCCAGATTCTGGCTGCTGGCCTCGTCAACCGCAACAGTTCACGAGAAATAACGAAAGAAAGTATTGAGGACATTGGACGTCATGTCACCGTGGCCCTAGAGCGCAATCTCAACACATTGGGAACAATCGCAGCCATTTCTCCATTACTAGGCTTATTGGGTACGGTTTTAGGCATGATTAAAGTCTTCGCCGTTATTACCACCGCCGGAGTGGGCAATCCTGAAGTGCTGGCAGGTGGTATTTCAGAAGCTTTGATTACCACGGCTACCGGCCTGGCTGTCGCCATTCCTAGTTTGATTTTTTATCGCTATTTCCGCGGTAAAATTAATATGTTAGTGGTAGGCATGGAAGAACAAGCGATGCAGCTTATCGAGATTCTGCATGGTGACCGTCAGTATGATCCAGATGAGGAAGCAAGACGTGAATCTATCACCAAAACGCTCTGAGGAACCCGATGTCAATCTGACCCCGATGATTGACGTCGTTTTTCTGCTGTTATTGTTTTTTATGGTCTCCACCAGTTTTATTCGTGAAAGCTCATTAAAAGTAGACCTACCTGAGGCGACGGGCGAAGCCATGGCTGAGCAGATCGATCCTATCGATATTGTGATACAAGCGGATGGTAAAGTCCTTATCAATGATCAGGCAGTCACTAACGTCACCTCCGCTGGGCTAGCCGAGGTGTTAAAACGCGTTGTTGGTGAACAAAATGATCCTCATGTGATTATTAGTGCTGATGCCAAAGCAGAATATCAACTTATCGTCACAGCGATGGATACAGCACAACAACTCGGCTACACCAAATTGACCCTGGCGACACGTCAAACAACTGCGGAATAATCAATGAGTCAAACACCTGTCACCCTGACAGCCGTCCAGCTTTACAAGCGTTTATTAAACTACGTTAAACCCTATTGGCTGGCTTTTCTGATATCGATACTGGCGATGATTGTCTTTGCCGGCACAGAAACCGGCATGGCCGCCTTAATGAAACCTCTACTTGATGGCAGCTTTGTAGAAAAAGATCCCACTACGATTAAGTACGTGCCACTGATGCTCATCGGTTTGTTCTTTATCCGGGGTGTGGCTAATTTTCTGACGACATATGGATTGGGCTGGATTGCACGTAATGTCATTAAAACCTTACGTGAAGAAATGTTTGAAAAACTCATTACGCTACCTGCGAGTTTTTACGACAAAAATAACTCTGGTCAGCTTATGTCCAAACTGCTTTACGATGTCGAGCAAGTTGCGGGCGCGGCTACTGATGCTATTTTGACTGTTATACGTGACACATTAACGATCATTGGTCTGATTGCCTGGATGATTTATCTCAATGGTTTCCTGTCTCTGATCATTTTAGTGACCGTCCCCTTTGTGGCTGTTCTGGTTTATTTTGTCAGCATACGGTTTCGTCGAATCAGTAAAGAAATTCAGGGTTCTATGGGCAATGTCAGTCATGTCTGTGGAGAAATCATTGAAGCGCATCGCGAAGTCAAAACATTTGGTAGTCAAGTGTATGAAACTGAACGGTTTGATCGTATCAACAGAAAAAACCGTGGCCAGCAAATGAAGAAGATAGCCACGGATGCCTGTAGTGAGCCGGTGATTCAGTTAATTACTGTGTTAGGCCTTGCTGTCGTCATTTATCTGGCCACGCTGCCAGAAGTGCTTGAAGCCATCACAGTCGGGAGCTTCATTTCCTTTATCACGGCGATGTTCATGTTGTTAACACCATTAAAGCGCTTAACAAAAATAAACTCAAAACTACAGGCAGGTATCGCAGCAGCCGAGAGTATTTTCACCTTACTGGATGAAGAACCTGAGCATGACAATGGCACACTTACCATGGACCGTGCCAAAGGACAGATTGAATACCGTCACGTCAGCTTCAGCTACGATGAGGGAAAAGGAAGCGTACTCAATGATATTTCTTTTCATGCAGAACCTGGACAAACCATCGCTTTTGTTGGTCATTCAGGCAGTGGTAAAACCACATTAGTCAGCTTGCTGGCACGGTTTTACAATATTGAAAAAGGACAAATTCTGATTGATGGCGTTGATATCAGTCAGCTCACATTAAAAGATTTGCGTAAACAATTGTCTCTGGTTAACCAACAAGTTGTCTTGTTTAACGACACGATAGCTAACAACATCAGTTATGGTCAGGCAGGTGACGTTAGTGAAGAAGCGATTATACAAGCCGCTAAGTCAGCTCACGCCTGGGAGTTCATTCAGAAACTCCCTCAGGGACTACACACTGAAGTTGGTGAAAATGGTGTACTGTTATCCGGCGGACAACGACAACGTCTGGCTATTGCAAGGGCACTGCTCCGAAACTCACCTATTCTGATTCTGGATGAAGCCACCTCTGCCTTGGATACTGAGGCTGAACGCCATATCCAGGCGGCGTTTGAAGAGCTTATGCGTGAACGCACTACGCTGGTCATTGCTCATCGCCTATCTACCATCGAAAAAGCCAATAAAATTATTGTCATGCATGATGGTGAAATTCTTGAAACAGGTACTCACCAGCAATTATTAGCTAATGGCAAACACTATGCCGAGTTGTATCGTCTACAATTTCAGGATGACTGATCATCATGCGCTGGTTAACTGACAGTTGGTATCAGTCCGGCACCAGATATTGGCTTTTATTACCGCTTAGCTGGTTATATCGGCTTGTCATATTCTGTCGTCGGTGGGCTTATCGTCAAAACTTGCTGCCCAAGCACACCATGCCTGTACCGGTCATTGTTGTGGGCAATATTACGGTTGGCGGCACCGGTAAAACACCCTTTGTTATATGGTTGGCTCAACAGCTTAGCCAAGCGGGTTATAAGCCAGGGATTATCAGTCGTGGTTATGGTGGCGCCAGCAGAAAATATCCATTAGAAGTCACAGCAAACAGCCATGCGAAACAATGTGGTGATGAACCCGTACTCATCGCAAAACGCACAGCATGTCCGGTCGTTGTTCATCCAGATCGTCCACAAGCAGCGATTCATCTGCTCAGCCAGCATCATTGTGATGTGATCATTTCTGATGATGGTTTGCAACACTATGCATTAGCACGTGACCTGGAAATTGTGATTATCGATGGTAAAAGACGTTTTGGAAATAAACAGTGCCTGCCGGTAGGTCCACTAAGGGAACCCTTGTCTCGTTTAAATTCTGTTGATTTGATTATCTATAATGGCTCTAGTGATGAACATGGTCATTCCATGCAGCTAAACCCTATGCAGTGGGTCAATGTACATGATGAGACCGTGACCATGCCATTAAGCTATTTCCAGCATAAAGAGGTCCATGGGGTAGCCGGAATCGGTCATCCTAAACGGTTTTTTGATTCTTTAGCCGCTCATGACATTATTGTTCACCCTCACGACTTTACTGATCATCATCAGTATTTACCGGATGACCTGAGATTTTATGATGACCTCCCCATTCTAATGACCGAGAAAGATGCCGTAAAATGTCAGTCTTTTGCTCACAAAAATATGTGGTATTTGCCGGTTGAGGCCACACTCGATAGCCCTGTATTTCCGGCTATTCACCAAATATTAAAGGAACGATCTAATGGATAACGCGCTTTTAGAGATACTCGCCTGCCCTGCTTGTAAAGGTAAATTGCATTATAAAAAAGAGTCTCAGGAATTAATTTGTAAAGCTTGCCGTCTTGCTTATCCGGTTAAAGACGATATTCCCGTCATGTTGATAGAGGAAGCACGTCAAATGCCAGCAGATGAAGAGGTCTAATGAATGAGCTTTAATATCATTATTCCAGCTCGTTATGCATCAAGTCGCCTGCCAGGTAAACCGCTAATAGATATTGCTGGTAAACCCATGATTCAACATGTCTATGAACGTGCTCTGGAGAGTGATGCTGACAAGGTCATTATCGCAACAGATGATGAACGTATTGCTGACACAGTGACCGCTTTTGATGCCGATGTATGTATGACGGCGGAGACTCATCGCTCCGGAACAGACAGACTGGCCGAAGTTGTTGAAAAACGCCAGTTCAATGATGAGGAAATAGTGATTAATGTACAAGGTGATGAGCCTTGTTTACCTGCCTTACTGATTAATCAGGTTGCTGCAGACTTGGCTCAACACAAAGAAGCAGATATGGCTTCGTTATTTAGTCGAATTCATCAAGAGAAACAAGTATTCGATCCTAATGTGGTCAAAGTGGTAATGGACAGTCAAGGCTATGCTTTATATTTTAGCCGTGCTCCTATTCCGTGGATGCGAGATCACTTTCACAAAACGGAATTACCACCAGAACTTCCTCATTATCGCCATATTGGCTTATATGGTTACCGCGCTCACTTCTTAAAAAACTACGCAGGGATGGCGCCGTGTTTGCTTGAAACGGAAGAATCATTGGAACAGCTACGAGTATTATTCCACGGGAAAAAAATCCACATGTCAGAAGCTCTTATCAGTGCCGGACATGGGGTAGATACAGAAGCAGACTTAATTGAAGTCAGGCAGTTATTGGCAGAGTAACTTATCTAAACCTGCGGCAATAAGCTCAGCGTGTAAATTTCCCTCACCATCAAATACAGGTAGGGTATACGTTACTGGCACCGGTCGGTGTCCTTCGCCATATTGATTGGGCTGAATGTTGTGGCCCGACTCGAGCACTTGCAGGATTAATTCAGCGCCATCCAACAACTCAATAATCTCACAACGTTGTTGTTGATACGAAACTTGCTGGCCAATTAAGGCCAGCAGTTCTTCATGCGGAATATTACTCTTGCGTGGCATTCGTCTCACTCGCTTCAGATTTGGCCTTATTTTTCTTTTCAGAGCCATTATCATCCGAAGACGAATTTTTTTCTACCACCGGTTTTTTTTCCTCAGCTGGTTTTTCTACCTTTTTATCAACAGGCTTATCTGTCGCTTCTGGCTTGTGAGCTGGTTTTGCAGCATCCTCGTTACTAGAAGCATTATTAGCAGCAGCCGCTTCTGCTTTATCCTTATCACTCGGACGACGACGTCTATTTGTCGGGCCTGACGAACGTGGTCTGCGTGGTTTTGAGGCAGGTACTTTGTTGCCATCCACTTCGGGCTCTTTTTCTGCCTTAATCACATTACCATTCACTTCTGGCTCAGGCTCAGGAACGGCATTGCCATTAACCTCAGGTGGCGGCGGTGGAGCAATGTTGCCTTTCTGAGTGTCAGCTGAGTTATTATTCTCAGGTGATGTATTTTCAGCGCGAGCAGGACGACGGCGACGGCCTCCACGACGTGAGCGTCGACCATTACTGCTACGCGTCTGCTTATCATCATTATTGTCTGAAGCAGCCTCTTCTTTTACTGGATTTGCTGATTCAGTCTTCTTCTGCTCAGTATTGTCCGTATTTTTATCATTTCTACGGCGTGATTTTTTACGTTCATTATTATCAGCAGATTCCTGATTCTGATTATTTGCTGAATTATTCTTAGAACGACCACGTCCTCGACGATTCTGTGTGCGTTGTTCTGGTGAGCTTTTTTCTTTTTTTGTATCCACGACAGGCTTTTCTTCCTTCTCTGGCTCACTTTTTCCTGTCAGCACATTTAACAAACGTTTCAGCAGGCTAGGTTTTTGTTCAGGCTCTTTTTCCTTAACAATCACCGGTGCAGGTGCTGCGGGTGATATTCCCTTCACTGCTGGTTGTTCCATGACGGGTTTATCGCGTAATACTACCGGAACCTCTTGTTCTGGTTGAGAGATAAGCTGGTGACTGACTTCATTTCGCTCACCGCCATCTTTGATACGTTCGATATCGTAATGAGGTGTTTCAAGGTGTGGATTCGGTATCAACACCACTTTCACACCGTGACGCTTTTCAATAATATCGACTTGTTCGCGTTTATCATTAAGAATGAACGTGGCAACAGGTACAGGCAGTTGAACGATTAATTGCGTGACCTTATCCTTAGTTGCTTCTTCCTCAATCAGGCGTAATACCGCCAGCCCCAAGGATTCCACACCACGCACATGGCCAAGACCAGCACAACGTGGGCAAATTTCCTGATGGGCGTCACCAAGAGCAGGACGCAAACGCTGGCGAGACATTTCCAGCAAACCGAAACGAGATATCCGACCAACCTGAACACGTGCACGATCGGCTTTCAGATGTTCACGCAGGCGATTTTCAACTTCGCGCTGATTACGGCTAGGCCCCATATCGATAAAGTCAATAACGACCAAACCACCCAGATCGCGTAATCTTAACTGACGTGCAATTTCTTCGGCAGCTTCCAGGTTGGTGTTAAGTGCTGTTTCCTCTATATCACCGCCTTTATTCGCGCGTGCTGAGTTAACATCAATCGAGATCAACGCTTCCGTGGGATCGATAACTAATGCGCCACCGGAAGGTAAACGCACTTCATGTCGAAAAGCGCTCTCAATCTGGCTTTCAACTTGATAACGAGTGAATAGCGGCACTCTATCCTGATAGAGTTTAAATTTACTGAGTTCATGCGGCATAACCATGCGCATAAAGTCATAGCCTGTTTGATACACTTCAGGTGAATCGACCAGAATTTCACCAATGTCTTTACGCAGGTAATCACGTAAAGCACGGATAATGATATTACTTTCCTGGTAAACCAAAAATGGCGCATTGCGATCTTTGACAGCCACGTCGATAGCTGTCCAGAGCTGCACAAGATACTCAAGATCCCACTGTAACTCTTCTGGCTGCTTTCCAACACCAGCAGTTCGTACAATCATGCCCATGCCTTCAGGGACTTCTAAGGAGCGTAAAGCTTCTTGCAACTCTGCACGGTCATCCCCTTCAATACGACGAGAAATACCGCCTGCGCGAGGACTGTTGGGCATCAGAACTAAATAACGACCAGCCAGGCTGATAAAAGTTGTCAGAGCCGCACCTTTATTGCCACGCTCTTCTTTTTCGATTTGGACAACTAATTCCTGACCAACAGAAAGCACATCCTGAACATTGAGACGCCCATTGTTGTCATCAGAATCATCACGTTTTTTAAAGTACGTTTTTGAAATTTCTTTCAGTGGCAAAAAGCCTTGTCTTTCTGCACCATAATCAACAAAAACAGCTTCTAAGCTCGGCTCTACTCGAGTGATTTTTCCTTTATAGATGTTACCTTTTTTCTGTTCTCTGGATGGGGTATCAATATCCAGATCAAATAGGCGTTGGCCATCGACCATTGCCACACGCAACTCTTCTTCATGTGTTGCGTTGATTAAAATTCGTTTCATGCACTAACCTCAATGTTGAGGTTCGCATATCCTGCCGCCCACCATCGTAGGGGACGCGTTAGCCAGTCGGGCTTTACAGAGCGACGATGTCTGTTGTTCAGTAATTAATTGTCTATCGTATCGTTTCTTTCATGCGCCATCCCATCAAGGCGTACATGAGTCATCTTTTTCTTTCATCGGGTTGCAATAAGGTTCTGCAACTTTCATTGGTTTCTTAGCTTACCTTCAAGCCTAAAATCTGAACCATTTTTTGTTTATATTAATTACTTAATTGTCGTCCTGTCTGATGCGTCTTTCTACTCGTTTTGATGGCAATCAAGACATGGGAACCTGATATTCTTACAAGGGCTCCCTATGAGCCCACCCGCTGAACCCCTGTCCAGCGAAGATATATATTTGTTTACCGGGCGCCGCATCAACCTCTTTTTCGAGGGCGCGACGCAAAATTCAGTCATCGTGGACAAAAGTAGGTATACTGACCTCATTTTACGCACGGACCAACGTTCGAATATAGCAGTCTATTGCCATCTCAGCAACTCAAAATTTAACCTATTTCTATGGCAGCTCACAAACCTCAGTCACAAAAAGTACAATTTATTGAAATAAGCGCATCTCAAGCTGGGCAGCGTATCGATAATTTTTTGCTTACACTTGAAAAAGGTGTGCCAAAAAGTCGGATCTATCGTGCCATCCGGAAAGGTGAAGTGCGTGTCAATAAAGGCCGTATTAAACAAACCTATAAAATCCAGGCTGGTGACTCTATTCGTGTGCCACCCTTGCAGGTATCTGAAAAAAATCAGCCAACAGAGATTTCAGACGCATTAAAACAGCAGTTACTCGCTTGCATCATTTTTGAAGACGAATCCATGCTGGTGTTGAATAAACCCTCAGGTCTGGCCGTTCATGCAGGCACTCAGATTCAAATGGGCGTCATCGAAGCCTTCAGACTGATAAAACCTGAATTAGAATTTATCGAGTTAGTTCACCGCCTCGATCGTGACACATCAGGTTGTTTGTTAATAGCAAAAACTCGTGAATGTCTATTGAGTCTACAACAACAAATGCTTTCTGATGAAATCGACAAACGTTATTTAACCTTATTAAAAGGTGAAATCAGGCAAGATGAACTCTACGTCGAACAACCTCTTCAAAAAAATACCGTCTCTTCCGGTGAACGCATGGTCAAAGTCGACTCTGCAGGAAAAAAAGCCAAAACCTTATTTATCACCAAACAAGCTTTTGGCCTTGCCCAGCTGACTGAGGTCAAACTCTTTACTGGCAGAACTCATCAGATACGTGTCCATTCAGCCTGGTCTGGTCACCCTGTTGCAGGTGATGACAAATATGGCGATCGCGAATTCAATAAAACCATGAAAAGCTATGGCCTGAAACGCTTATTTCTTCACGCTTGGCGTCTGGGTATCAGACATCCCATCAGCAATGAGCCACTTCTATTGGAGGCCCCTCTTCCAGACAACCTGGTGAGCGTTGTTTCACACATGGAGCATGCATAATGGACTACCAGCTCATCGTATTTGATTGGGACGGCACCTTGATGGATTCAACGGCACACATCACTCATTGTATGCACCGAGCTATTTCAACCTTATCTTTAGAACCACTGTCAGATACGCAAGTCAGCCATATTATCGGGCTGGGATTACATGAAGCAGTGCAAACACTCTATCCAGATGCTGATGCGGCAACCTGGACAGCATTAGCTGACTGCTATCGTCAAACCTGGGTAAACACGCCGGAGTCAACACCGCTTTTTGCCCATGCTGAAGCCTTGCTAGGTCGACTTAATGAACAAAATATTCTGTTAGGCGTGGCCACAGGAAAAAGTCGTAGAGGCTTGGATAGAGCCCTCCAACAAACAGGGTTGGGTGACTTGTTTGTATCAACCCGCTGCGCTGATGAATGCCATTCAAAGCCACACCCACAAATGCTGATGGAACTGATGGATTATGCTGGTGTCACTTCTGACCAAACGCTGATGATAGGTGATACAGAGTTCGACTTAATGATGGCCCATAATGCCGGTGCTGACAGTCTCGGAATCACTCATGGTGCACACCCAGAACTCACTCTTAAAGCAGCGAACCCCAGAGCCATTGTTCATGATCTATATCAAGTTGAGAAGTGGTTAGCTCGTCCTGACACAGAGTTTTGATATGATGGCATACTTATGTTTTTTTCAGGATAGATAAACATGGCAACATTTGGCGATTTCCCACCTAATAATAATTCGGAAAATACAAGCAACAGCAAGGAAGATCAGACTTGGGAACGCAATGTTCTGAGAGATTTGGCGTTTGCAGCCATAAGAGAACAGCGTAACAAACGCCGCTGGGGATATGTCTTTAAAGGCCTGATTTTTTTATATCTTATCGCCTTTCTGATTCTAAGTTACTCACCCAAACAATTATCTTCTGCTACTGGCCCCCACACAGCCATGGTTGAAATCAGTGGTCCTATCGCCAGTGAATCCGAAGCGAATGCTGACAGTATTGTTACGGGTATTCGTAACGCTTTTGAAGATCAATCAGCCAAAGGTTTAATCCTGAGAATGAATACCCCCGGCGGCAGCCCTGTTCAGTCAGGTATCGTCAATGATGAAATTCAGCGCCTCAAAAAAACACGCCCTGATTTTCCCGTCTATGCTGTTATTCAAGATGTCTGTGCCTCAGGCGGTTACTACATCGCCGTAGCAGCTGACAAAATTTATGCAGATAAAGCCAGTATAGTCGGCTCAATTGGCGTCAGAATGGATGGTTTTGGTTTTACTGATTTAATTGACAAGGTAGGTGTCGAAAGACGTTCTTTAACCGCTGGTGAACACAAAGCATTCTTAGACCCATTCCTGCCGATGAAAGAGGCGGATCTTGAACATGCCCACAATATGCTGGACACCATTCATCAACAATTTATTGACGTAGTAAAAGAAGGTCGTGGCGATAGATTGGCGAATAATGATGATTTATTCTCTGGACTGTTCTGGTCGGGAGAGCAAGCTTTCGATCTTGGTTTGATTGATGGTTTAGCAAACACCAGTACTGTGGCACGTGATATTCTGGGCGCAGAAGATATTGTTGATTACACCCCGCGTCCAAACTACCTTGATCAGTTTGCAGGCAAGCTCGGCGCATCTATCTCTCAATTCGTCAGTGAGAAGGCATCATGGAGTGTGAAATAATATGGCAGACACCATTGAATTAACCGAAGCCCAACGCGGAGAGCGTGATGAACGCTTTCGCTATGTTGATCTGAGTCACCCCCTCATGAAAGCACTGTATGAAATGCAGTTAGACTTGGAAAATGAGCAGGAGGAGCAAACATGAGCCTCACAGCTGAATCACTGGTCAACAAATCACTGGAACTCGTTTCACCACCCACTACTTACACACAGCTCAATGAGCTAATGGAAGATCCCGATAGTAGTATCGATGACATCAGTGCGGTCATTAATACCGATCCGGCATTAGCAACACGTCTGTTAAAAATCGTGAACAGCCCTTTTTATGGCTTTCCCTCTCAAATAAATACTATCTCGCGAGCCATCACCATTATAGGTACACGTGAGCTGACTAATCTAATTCTAGCGACATCGGTACTGAATTCATTCAGAGGCATTCCTACCTCATTGATCAATATGAATGAGTTTTGGCGCCATAGTTTTGCCAGTGCGATTGCCAGCAAGCTGTTGGCTGAAGAATGTGGCCAACGTTCGAGTGAGCGTTTTTTTATTGCCGGCCTGCTTCACAATATTGGTAGTTTGGTTATTTATCAGACAGTCCCCGAACTAGCGCGTGAAGCGATTAACAGTGCTGAGTTTGGCCATGAAATTATTTTTGAAGCCGAGCAGCGGGCAATGAGGTTTGATCATACTCACGTAGGTGAAGCACTGACTAAAGCCTGGCGTCTGCCAAAATCACTTCAGGAAGTCGCACGTTATCACCACTCTCCTTCCGATGCGGATGAGTTCTTGATTGATGCAGCAGTTGTACATATTGCCGACATCTTGGTATCTTCCGTGCCCTTCGGACATAGTGGCGACAGCCATGTTCCTCCGCTAGACCCAGCAGCTTGGGATTTGCTGGGCTTGAATGAATACCAAATTCCGGATTTACTCAGGCAGGTTGCCAAACAAATCCAGCGTTTGGAATCCGTTATGATGACTGAGCATTAGAGTTCAACATAAAATTAATCTATTTAAGAGGCTAACAATGAGAACGGTTCTTCTCGGTGCCCCAGGCTCCGGTAAAGGCACACAAGGCGTTGTGTTATCAAAGAAATTCAATATTCCACAAATCTCTACGGGTGATTTACTGCGTGCGGCAGTAAAAGCGGGATCAGAGTTAGGCAAACAAGCCAAAAGCGCGATGGATGCGGGTGCTCTGGTATCGGATGATATTGTTATCGGTCTGATTCGCGAGCGTTTATCAGAAGAAGATGCTCAAGATGGTTATATTCTTGATGGGTTCCCACGCAATATTGCCCAGGCAGAAGCCTTAGACAGCATGCTTGAGCAATTAGGCCAACCTTTGCAGGGTGTTGTGTTACTAGACGTTCCTTTTGAAGAGTTAATGCAACGTTTAACTGGTCGTCGTACCTGTAAAGACTGTGGTGCCATTTATAATATCCACCTGTCACCACCTAAAAAAGAAGACCAATGTGATAGCTGTGGCGGCGAATTATTTCAGCGCGCTGATGATAATGAAGAAACCATTGGTAATCGTCTGAAAGTATACGAAGAACAGACTGCGCCATTAATTGGTTACTATCAAAGACAGCATAAGCTTCACGCCATTCCTGGCACAGGTGATATTGATGAAATCACCAATGCCGTCGGTGCTGTTTTCGATAACATCTAATCCATCAACACAGATACCGGCCCTAAAGGGCCGGCTTCACTTTATGGCAAATATTTTAGCTGTCGGTATCGCCACCATAGATATCATCAACCGTGTTAACGGCTATCCTCACGAAGATGATGAGATCAGAGCTATCAGCCAGAGTATTCGTCGTGGTGGAAATGCGACAAATACACTGGTCGTTCTCAGTCAGTTAGGCCATCAATGCGCCTGGTCTGGCGTGTTGATTGACGAAAGCGATGCCACTATTGTTAAACAAGATCTAGACGTTCATCAGATCAGCTATCGATTCTGTAAGCAACTCTCTACAGGTAAGTTACCGACCTCTTACATCACGGTGAGCAAGCCAACAGGCAGTCGCACCATCGTGCACTACCGTGATTGTCCCGAGCTGGATTTTCACTTTTTTTCACAACAAGATCTGGCTGGCTTTGACTGGATTCATTTTGAAGGTAGAAATGTCGATGAGCTCGACAAAATGCTGCGATGGTTAAAAACACATTACCCACACTTACCTTGTTCTCTGGAAATAGAGAAACCACGTGAAGGTATAGAAAAACTGTTTCCTCTGGCAGATGTACTGTTATTCTCTAAACCTTATGTGCTCAGTCAGGGATATGACTCCGCTGAGCTGTTTCTTCAGAGTTTATCCCTGCCGAGTCTTATGACTTGTACCTGGGGTGAAACGGGGGCTTGGTTAAAAAACCATGATGTGCTCATTTTTAGTCCAGCTGTCCCTCCTAACGACGTGATTGATACGCTCGCCGCCGGAGATACATTTAATGCCGGCATCATTTCTGGAATGATAAAACAACTAACTGATGAAGAGACACTTTCGTTTGCTTGTCGCCTGGCAGGCAAAAAATGTGGCCAGGAAGGACTGGAGAATTTATTACCGTTATGACAGAAATCTATCTTTGTAATAAAAATGAGCTCAAGGAATACCAAACGCGGGGGTTTAACATTGAGCTGGAAGACGATAAAACACTGGACTGTTTTTTACTGAAACAAGATGGTGAGGTGCGAGCTTATTTAAATTTTTGCCCTCATTTAGGTATCCCACTGAACTGGCAACCCGATCAGTTTATGTCGCTGGAAGGAACCCATATCCAATGTTCAACTCACGGTGCTTTGTTTCAACTGGAAGACGGTTACTGCTTTTCAGGCCCCTGCCGGGGGGAAAGTCTCACACCGCTTAACATTAAGGTTCTAGCATCGGGCGAGGTTTACCTTATTTCCATCTCCTGATACGGTAGATTTATACCTTCCAGGGGAGATTATTTTGCAACTATTGGAAAAATGGTCTGAAGCCTCTCTAACCAGTCTTGGTTTTTTCTGGATGGCGTTGTGGGCATTTATATTTGGCTACATCGTCAGCAGTATTATTCAAGTCATGGTCTCTCGAAAAGAAATGCGAAAGCTTATGGGAGGCGATGATCTTAAATCCATATCAACAGGCACACTATTCGGCTTTATATCTAGCTCATGCAGTTTTGCTGCTTTGTCCACCACACGTGCCTTATTCCAAAAAGGCGCCACTTTCGCCGCTTCTATGGCTTATATGCTGGCTTCAACGAATCTGGTTATTGAACTGGGTTTTGTCATCGCCATTTTTCTAGGCTGGCAATTTGTTATTGGTGAATACCTAGGCGCAATTTTATTAATTCTGATCGCTTGGTTGTTTATTTACTTAACCAACCCTAAATCCCTGATAAAGCAGGCTCGTGATAATCAATCTGAGGATATGCAGGCAAATGAGTCTGATGGACATGCATGGTCACAACTATTCAGCCGAGATATCTGGCAACAAATCAGTCAGAAATATGTCATGGAATGGCAAATGGTATGGAAAGATGTACTAATTGGCTTTACTGTTGCCGGTATCATCTCTGCTTTTGTCCCTGATGCTTTTTTTAAATGGCTATTCATCGGCGCAGGCACAGACAATCCAGACTTCTGGTCAGTCTTACAACAAACATTAGTGGGTCCAATCGCTGCTTTTTTCACTTTCATTGGCTCAATGGGTAATATTCCTCTGGCTGCTGTTTTATACGGCCAAGGAGTTGCCTTCGCTGGTGTGATGGCTTTTATTTTTTCTGATATGGTCGTTCTGCCAGTACTTCGTATTAATGCCAAATATTACGGTTGGAAAATGGCCTTATTCATCCTTATGATGCTGTTTATCTGCCTGGTAATAACATCACTGTTACTTCATTATGGCTTTCAATTATTTGATGTATTACCTAATCCTGAAAACTGGTCATCACCTGCTGAGCAAGACCATTTCAAACTCAACTATAATTTCTTTTTAAATATTGGCTTTTTACTTATTTCAAGCTATCTTTTTTATGACTGGAAACGGTCACAATCAGGCCAACATCATCAAACGTCACTTTCCCTTGGAAAAATAGTAATGAATACACTTGTTACTTTATCAGGTATCTGGTTAGTTGGTGGGGTGATAGTCAAACTGCTTATGAACTAATATCTGCTTCGAAGTCGAGTAATTGACTTACCGCTTTTCTTAATTGTGTAATGATCTGTTTTCGACCAGATAGTTTGAGTTGCTTAGCCGCTTTATCAAATGGCAAACCTTGCAGAATCAACATAATCAATAATTGTTGCTGCTCTTTATGTAACTGTTCAAATCCTGGGCTGGATAGTTGAGACCTGAACCACTGCCATAATGCCCACTCCGAGGACTCATAAGGACGCTGCTTGAATGCAAAACTCTGTATCTGCGGCAACACATCAATACTGAAGGTTTCGTCATCAAGCAATGTCTGGCTAATCTGAATTACCGACTCAGCATCCAGCTCATCCCATTGTCTGCTTAATAAAAACGACCACTGACAAGATAATATTTTACGGGCCTTATCAACCAGGGTCTGCCCCCTTGGCGTCAATGCTTTTAACATCATCACCGATAAACTGCCGGACACCTCATCACGATGTTGACCCAGCCGAACAGTTTCAAATCCGGCTTTGTGCCAGAAATGTAACAAATCCTCCGACATCGCAAAACTCACTCCCACCACATCTGTGTCATCAGTCATTTCGGCAACAGCGCATTTTAATAAATACTGTCCCCAACCTTTCTGCTGAAAGTCAGGGTGTACCGCTATACGACTAATACGCTGATAGTCACACTGTGCCGCATCAATGATTCCCGTATGCACTAATAAAGATTGTGGCAGCAAATGGCCCTTCAACCGCCGTTGACCGTCATAAACAGCCTGAGCAAGCGTGTCCTCAAGCTGCGGTTCGGCGATAGTCCACAGTGTGGCGACGGCTTTACCCTGAAAACGTAAAACACCTATTCGTATATCAGGCTGGTCCAATAACATATGTAAATCAGAAGGTCGTGTACGATAATGCGCCAAAGCCATTAAACCGAAGACTTGCCTGAGCAGGCTTTCATCATTTAATAACTGCCCTTGTTCAAGCTGAACATAGTTCAGCTCATTTAAGGTTGCAGCGTCAATCTCTTGGCTATCAATCGGCTCAGCATCCAGTAATAAAGCCGCAAAACAGAACTGCTCAACGATATCTCCCTCACCCCAGCGAATAGGCTGTTGTAGGCTTAAAGCTCGCCAGTCCGGTGCTAACTTATCCAGTGTTTTATAAAACCGTAAAGCAAACCCTCGCCCGGTGCCTTCATAACCATGGATAGTTGAGCTGAACACCAAACGCGAATATTGAATCAGGTATTGCTCCAACATATTAGCTGGGATAGCAGCAGCTTCATCGATGATCAATAAATCAGTAGTCGGTTGTGCCTGTAAAATGGCATCTGGTGCCATAAATTCAATCATGGCATCCTGCCATGTCACTGACGTTGCACTTAACTTACTTGATGGTAATTGCTGATGGGCATGAAAGAGTAACGTCTGGATATTAGCCGGGCTTGGTGCTGTGACCAGGACATGTTGTTTTCCAGCTTTGAGCAACTCAGCGGCAGCCATACCCAATAAGGCACTTTTCCCCCGACCACGATCCGCTGTTAACACTAACGGGCGACGGCGATGCCCCGTGACTACCCTCTGAACCAACGCTATCGCCTGCTCTTGCTCTTGTGTGGGCTCGATAATAGTGGTGGTTATATTCTTAGCGTGTAATTTGGATATAGAGGGTAAAGACTGCGGCTGATGGAATTGTTGAATTGCTGGAAAGTCAGTTGCAGTTCGAAGAAATCGTCTCAACCATCGGGTCGATGATAATGTACTGTTTAATAAAATAACGACAGTGCCACCAGCTTTGACACAGCCAACGACTGCGCCGAAGGCATCGGCATCAAACTTATTGCTTACCTCAAAAAGTAATAACTCACACTCTTGCCCTAAATGCTGGTGAGCCTGTTTAACATGCACTGTCTGATTGGTGTGCTCAGCATCACTTAACCAAAAACAGCTTGATGACGACACAGACTGGTACAAAGCGTATGCCTGCTGATAAAGCCATTCGATATCGCCTTGTATGATCCAACAGTGACGCTGTGGCAGTGACATACTTTATGGCTCAATAATGCGGTGGTATCTCATGTTCCTGACCATTATTACTCTGATGCATTGAGGTCTGCATAGTACGCATTTGCACCTTTAAGGTTTCAATGGCAAGTTCTAAGCGAGAAATTTGATCTTGCTGGCCAATAATCACTTGATTCAAGTCTTCCAGCAAACCATCCTGGAATGCTAAACGCGTTTGAAGATCAATAATGTCATTCTCATTTACCGTCATTAGTCATCTCCATCATAAGATAATGCCGGTCCCAACCAACGTTCAGCTGTTTGTTTATCCCAACCTTTTCGCTCAGCATAGTCTTCCACCTGATCCTGGTCGATTTTACCCAAGCCAAAATAACGTGACTCAGGGTGGGCAAAATAGAACCCACTGACAGCGGCAGTTGGCAACATGGCATAACTTTCTGTAATGGTCATATCGGCATGGGTAACAGGATCAATCAGCTCCCATAACAGACCTTTCTCAGTATGATCCGGACAGGCAGGATAACCTGGTGCCGGACGAATGCCCTGATATTTCTCATCAATCAAGGCATCATTGTCTAATTGCTCTTCTTTAGCATAACCCCAGAATTCTTTTCGAACCCGTTCATGCATGCGTTCTGCAAAGGCTTCTGCCAGACGATCCGCCAGCGCTTTCAGCATAATGCTGTGATAGTCGTCATGATCTTCTTCAAAGCGTGCAACGTGCTCATCAATGCCAATGCCTGCCGTTACGGCAAACGCCCCAATATAATCATTGACGCCCGTATCTTTTGGCGCGATAAAATCGGCTAAAGCGGCATTTGGACGACCAGGTGGACGCTCGGTTTGTTGACGCAAGCTATGCAACGTCATCAATACCTCATCACGGCTATCGTCACGATACACTTCAATATCATCGTCATTCACGCTATTCGCCGCAAAAAGGCCAATGACCGCTTTGGCTGTCAGCCATTTCTCATCGACGATTTGCTGCAACATTTTTTGTGCATCTTCAAATAGATGTGTGGCGTGCTCGCCAACCACTTCGTCGGTCAGAATACGAGGGTACTTGCCAGCCAGCTCCCAGGATTGGAAAAAAGGCGTCCAATCAATGCGATCCACCAATTCAGCCAGAGGATAGTCATCAAACACCTCCAGACCCAATTTAGCAGGTTTGGTTGGTTGATAAGCGGCCCAGTCAATCTTGGTTTTATTAGCTCGTGCTTCCGTGATACTTAATTGACGTCGACTGCTCTTACGTCCCTTATGTCTTGAACGCTTCTCTTCATAGTCTTTTTTCAGATCAGTAATAAAGGCATCACGTGTATCTTTGGTGACTAAACGTTGAGCCACACCCACCGCACGTGACGCGTCTTTTACATAGATACTGCAGCCATGATAGTTCGGTTCAATTTTCACGGCGGTATGGATTAAAGAAGTAGTGGCTCCACCAATCATCAGTGGGGTTTCCATGCCTAGTCGTTCCATTTCTTTCGCGACATGCACCATTTCATCAAGTGATGGCGTAATCAGACCAGACAAGCCGATAATATCGACTTTTTCTTCGCGTGCCGTATCAAGAATTTTCTGCGCTGGCACCATTACGCCAAGATCAATCACTTCAAAGTTATTACATTGCAATACCACGCCCACGATATTTTTACCGATATCATGTACGTCACCTTTGACGGTGGCCATCAAAATCTTGCCGTTATTTTTGCTATCGTCGCCCTCTTCTTTCGCTGCTTCGATAAAGGGCATCAGATACGCAACAGCTTTTTTCATTACACGGGCAGATTTGACCACCTGAGGTAAAAACATTTTACCTTCGCCAAACAAATCACCCACCACGTTCATACCGTCCATCAACGGCCCTTCAATCACTTCCAGTGGTTTGGCAAATTGTTGGCGCGCTTCTTCTGTATCGTCTTCAACATAATCCGCAATGCCTTTTACCAAAGCATGCTCAAGACGCTTGACGACAGGTAGCTCACGCCAGGCCAAGTCTTCCTGCTTAGCCACACTGCCACCTTCGCCTTTGTATTTTTCGGCGAGTTCCAGCAATCGGTCAGTAGAATCTTCACGGCGGTTTTGGACGACATCTTCTACGGCTTCACGCAATTCTTCAGGCAGATCATCATAGATAGCCAGCTGGCCAGCATTCACAATCCCCATATCCATGCCCGCTTTAATCGCGTGGTAGAGGAAAACCGCATGAATCGCTTCACGCACCGGATTGTTACCACGGAATGAGAATGAGACGTTGGAAACACCACCACTGATCAGCGCATGTGGCAGACTTTGTTTAATATCGTGAACAGCCTCAATAAAATCGACGGCGTAATTATTATGCTCTTCAATACCTGTGGCGACGGCAAAGATGTTGGGATCGAAGATGATATCTTCTGGTGGGAAATGAACTTTCTCTGTCAGCACCTCATAGGAACGTCGACAAATTTCCAGCTTACGTTCACGTGTATCGGCCTGACCGACTTCATCAAAGGCCATCACAATCACCGCTGCACCATAACGGCGAACCAATTTGGCCTGTTCGATAAATTTATCTTCACCCTCTTTCAGGCTGATGGAGTTAACAATGCCTTTACCTTGAATACATTTCAGACCTGCCTCGATAACGTCCCATTTGGATGAGTCAATCATGATAGGCACACGGCTGATATCTGGTTCAGCAGCGAGTAAGTTAAGGAAGGTGACCATGGCCTCTTTCGAGTCCAGCATGCCCTCATCCATATTGATGTCAATGATTTGAGCACCGTTTTCTACTTGCTGACGCGCCACTTCCAGTGCCGTATCGTAATCGCCTTCTTTGATTAGCTTGGCGAAACGCGCCGAGCCCGTGACATTGGTACGTTCGCCTACATTCACAAATAAACTGTCAGGGGTAATATTCAGAGGTTCTAAACCACTCAAACGGCAGTGATGTAGATTCTGCTTTGGCTGACGAGGCTGAATACCCTCTACTGCATCAGCAATCGCTTTGATATGAGCAGGGGCGGTACCGCAGCAGCCTCCAACAATATTTAAGAAACCAGACTCAGCCCACTCTTTAATCTGTGCTGCCATGACTTCTGGTGATTCATCATACTCACCGAACTCATTAGGTAAGCCTGCATTGGGGTGAGCACTGATATGACAAGTCACTACATTGGCTAACTCTTCCACGTACTGACGTAACTGCTCCGCACCCAGTGCACAGTTCAGGCCAATGCTCAGAGGCTGGATATGCGCCAGCGAGTTCCAGAATGCTTCGGCCGTTTGGCCTGAAAGTGTACGACCACTGGCATCAGTAATCGTGCCTGAAATCATGACCGGGATATGTACACCATTTCGTTCGCAGAACTGATCAATCGCAAACAAGGCGGCTTTGGCATTTAAGGTGTCAAACACCGTTTCGACCAGCAACAAATCAGCACCGCCATCAACCAAACCACGAATGGCTTCCATGTATGCATCAACCAGTTCATCAAAACTGACATTTCGAAAGCCAGGATTATTCACATCAGGAGAGATACTGGCCGTGCGGTTAGTTGGGCCCAATACACCGGTGACAAAACGTGGCTTGTCTGGGTTGTTAGCCGTAAATTCATCAGCCACTTCTTTAGCTAATTCGGCTGAGATTTTATTTAACTCATAAACCAGATCTTCCATCTGGTAATCAGCCATGGCAATTGACGTACCATTAAAGGTGTTCGTTTCAACAATATCCGCACCGGCTTCAAAATAGGCACGATGGATATCGCGAATAATTTGCGGCTGGGTCAAAGACAAAAGATCGTTATTGCCTTTTACATCACAGGGATGATCTGCAAATCGCGCACCACGAAAATCTTTTTCTTCCAGCTTATAACTTTGGATCAACGTCCCCATTCCACCGTCTAGAATCAGAATACGTTGCTCAAGTAAGGATTTAATTTGTTGATGCACAGTCATTTAAAGCAGATTTCCCATCTGGTAAAGCGATTATAAAAATCGCACAATTATACCAGATACTCATCACGACTTTTGAACTGTGACAGATTGAACTCAGCCAGCATCGCTACTGGCTGAGCATTAGAATTTATACCTTAAATGACGATAAGCCTGTTTGTAACTCATTGGCTGTGGCATCCAAATCGCTACCGACCTGACTGAGTTCTTTTGCACCCTCAGCTGTCTGCTGAACCAAATCCGAAATACGGGTTAAATTTTCACTGACATTTTCACAAACATTGCTTTGCTCTTCTGTCGCGGATGCAATCTGTAAGGTCATCTCAGAGACTTCATCAATCGCGGTTCTAATTTTGATTAAAGCGCTGGCAGCAGAATGCGCTAATTCCACGCTATGCTCGACCTGCTCGCCACTTTTCTTCATAGCGACAGAGGCTTCTTTATTTCCTTGGTTCAGTAAGGCCAAACGATTTTGAATCTCCACAGTCGCTGATTGTGAACGATTCGCCAACGCTCTCACCTCATCTGCCACCACGGCAAAACCACGACCTTTTTCACCGGCTCTGGCCGCTTCAATCGCAGCATTCAAAGCTAATAGGTTTGTTTGTTCAGCAATGCCCTGAATTTCGACCAGAATCTCTGCAATGGCGCCACTATTCTTGACTAGTTGATCCAATGCAGCTTCAGAGAGTTGAACACTATTTTTCACATCACTGATTGATTGGGCATTCTGACTCACCAGATCCGCACCCGCTTCTGTTGATTGATGCGCATCACTGACTAATGTTGCGGTGCGCTCTGCGTTACCAGCAATCTGCTGAGCTGAAGCCGACATTTCAGTGACTGCAGAGACCATCTGATCCAGTAAACTGCTCTGTTCATTCATCTGTTCACTGGTTTGTTGACTAATTTGCTTACCTTGAGCAGATAAGGCACTTATGCGATTACCAATCGGCAACATCCCCTTAATCAAAGTCTGTAGTTTTTGAATAAAGGTATTCAATAAATTTGCCAGCTTACTGGTTTCATCCTGACGAGTGACAGTAATTTGTTGTGTCAGATCCCCTTCGCCTCCGGCCAGTTTACCAACAATACCGGTCATATCATGCAGAGGTTTGACACTGCTTTTGGCAACAAACCAGACAATGACCACACCAATCATCGCAAACAAAAAACCCAGCAGAGTCGTCTGACTGATAAAGCGTGATTGTTGCTGATCCATAAAGGCTTGTTGTTGCTGAAGATCAGCATAAATAACGGACTCAGGCACGGAGATATAAACAGTCCAATGAGTACCCGTATCACCTAGTTTGAAAGGTTTTAACACTTTCAAAGCATCATCAGCAGCAAAAATAGTACTCTCATCTGACATGGATAGATTGTTAACTTTACTCACAAGATCAGCGTCGACTGACTTCAGATTTTTACCGACTAATTCTGGATTCTCACTATCAGCAACAATGACGCCCTTTGGACTAACTAATAAAATCTCACCAGCGCCGTCATAGAGCTGTTTATCGACTTTCACGATATTGGACTGTAGGAAGTCAGCACTGATATCAATCCCTGTCATACCAATAAAATTACCATTCTTCGTTACTGGTACAACCATACTGGTTAGCAATACATCCTTCCCATTTATCGGATAGATATAAGGGTCAACAACGCAGCTTTTGTTGGACTCTTTGGGACATAAATAATATTCACCGGCTCTCACACCATTATCGTCAAGCGTCTGGTCTTCTAATCCAACTAAACTCTCGACGGTGAAACCATCATTATCGCCATGAATCACATAGGGTAGAAACCGGCCACTCTTATCACTACCAACGGTTGATGGATACAAAGCATCTGAAAAATCAAACTTATTGGGTTCAAAGGCAACATAGGTACCCAGGAAATTAGGACTCAGATTCAAGGTCTTTTTTAGGGTATCCAAAGCCAGTTGACGTTTGTCTATAGTATTAGAAACACTGGCTAACGATTGCATGGACATCGACGTAGATGTGGCCACGTTCAATGCTTTCTCCAGAGGGACGAGCAGGCTGGCACTGGTATCACTGGCGAGTAGTCCGAGATAAGATTCCGCCTGATTTTTTGTCAGTTCGCTATTGTATTCTGTGAGTGATTGATTAATTTTGCCAAAGTTATACATCGCTACCAAGGCGGTCACGAGCACAACAGAGAGTAGACTAAGTCCAGCCCAGAAGCTAAACCGTTGCTGAATAGATAAATTCATACTGACTCCACACAAAGCGGTTCCCCGTCAACATCGCAGCATGTTTATCAGCTGAGAAATAAAGCTAAACCTTTATAGTGAAAGACTCAAACAGGCACAAACCAGGCAGACAGTTCTTCATTAAACAGCAGCCGGAAAATGTTCTATGAATGACAACAGGGCACCAAAGAAATGATGATGCGCAAAATATGACAGAAAGCCTCTCAGAAAACAATGTTTAATGAGAGGAAACATGAACTATTTCCGTTTTTTCTAATATAAACGCATTCCGACCTTTTTCACGGTGTCTCCATCAACCTCATTCACGACCCAATGAATGCCGTGCCAATCTATGTCATCACCTACAACAGGGTGCCCCCCCACCCGCCGTGCAATAAACTCGCCTAAACTCACACCCACTTCCTGGGGACTGATCGTCAAACCATAGGCTTTAGCGATATCCACTAACATTGCCTCACCATTGAGAACAAAAGAACCAAAAAAAGCTAATTGCTTCTGATTCAGCTGAGTATCGCCATTAAATAATTCATTTAGATTATCTAAGTCCTCCTCACGGCTGATCACGCATAGAATATCGCCTAGTTTTAGACGCGTACTGCCTTTAGGATGAATCATCTCCTCATGCCGGAATAAGGCAGAAATCATCGCGCCAGATGGAAAACGAAGTAAACGAATAGGTTGGTCGTCGAGACGTTGGTTCTCTACTTTATAGACAAACATTTCAAAATCGCGCTCAGGCAAGATACCTAAAGAACCGCGTTGTCTTGGACTGGCCTTTTTAGGGATCTGCACTCGCATCCATTTTGCCATCGGTAATAAAGTACCGCCTTGGATAAGTAGCGATAACAACACAACAGCAAACGCCACATTAAAATACATCGGGGCATTATCTACCCCACCTATGACAGGAAAAATCGCCAGCACAATAGGCACAGCTCCTCGTAATCCCACCCAGGAAATAAAACCAATTTCACGCCAGCGGAATTTAAAAAACGGTTTTACGGAGAGAATGACTGCCAGTGGCCTTGCAATGAATATCAGGGCTAAGGCTATCACGAGTGAGGGTAAAGCATATTCCATTAATTCGGTTGGAGTGACCAGCAAACCCAGCACCAGGAATAAACCAATCTGGCTTAACCAGGCCAGACCATCATACACTGGCAAAATATGCTGTAATTGACGGGTGTTTTCACTGCCTATCATCAAACCACAGAGATAGATAGCCAGAAAACCACTGCCCCCCATCCAGGACGCTAAACCAAAAATACTAAACCCCAGTGCTAATGCCAACAGTGAGTACAAGCCTGGCATTAACTCCAGTCTTGCCAATAAACGCTTAACTAACCAGCCACCGAACAGACCAATACCAATACCAAAGCCGAATTGTTGAAGGAAAAACAGTACATTGCCTAACACAGTGTTTTCATCACTAATCAATAACTGGATGAACATCAATGTAAGAAAAATCGCCATCGGATCGTTGGTGCCAGACTCGATTTCTAGCGTCGCCCCAACTCGTTCGTTGATATTAATGCCCTGACCACGCAACATAGAAAAGACTGCAGCGGCATCTGTCGACCCTACAATCGCACCAATCAATAAACCTTCAACCAGTGTTAGATTGAATATCCACATGGCTATTAACCCCACCACACCGCTGGTGATAAACACACCTATCGTTGCCATGGATAAAGCAGGTTTAAAGCCGACACGAAATGTTTTGAGGCGAGTACGCATACCGCCATCGAGCAAAATCATGGCGAGTGCCAAATGACCGATAACGAATGCCACGGAATAATTATCAAACTGAATACCTAATATGCCATCTTCTCCGGCCAGCATGCCCAGTGCCAGGAAAATGATCAGCAATGGCAAACCAAAAATAGAAGATAAGCGGCTGGCCAGAATGCTTAAAGCAATCAAGGTTCCGCTTAACAAAAACAACATACTTATCGAATTCATAAAGGCGCTTTTATCAGTGATCTATGGACTAAACATAGCAACAAATGCTCTGAAGAGCACGAAATGACAGTGAATTTATTGAGATGATGATGGCCGTTTTAAACTCAACTCTCCAGCTTCTTCAATGTCAATAAACGGAAAAAGACTACCGATATCCAAACGTGCCTTAAATCGATATTTAACCGCATCCTGATGATGAGACATTAACTGACTAATCAATTTCGCACTACCAAGCAAATCTGGTACTGCTTGGATTGTAAATTCTTCGGTGCCGTATGCCGCAACTCGTGGTAAATCCGGTTCAGCTCCACTCAATATCCGATAACCATCTACTTCAACGGAGTAGCTCACCCCCTTCAATGGTAGCGCTTGTCGATTAGGATTAATCACTTGTAAACCGATAAGGAATGTAGGTGTTGAGGCAGTTGAGGACGGTGCCAGATTAAACGAAGTGATATTGACTTGAGGTTGTTCAAATTCAGGCGACAAGCTCGCACATGCCGACAAGAAATAAACCATGGTGAATAGAAAAATAAAGCGGAGTTGTCGCATAACTCGGTCCTGTTGTTGTTCATTGATGCAATAAGAAAGTTAAGTATTAATATAGACGCAACGCCTTAATTCAAGCTTATTCAATCGATACTTGTTTTAGTGACATAAAAAAACGCCGCATATTTCGGTCAATATGCGGCGTTTAATCGCTTTAATGGGACTTTATCCCATTCAGAAACGGTTATTGACCTCGTTCCTGAAGCTCCTCGTTTTCATCCATTTCATGTGCAGGATGAGGAGCGTTAGCTGCATCTTCAGCTTCTTTCATATTTTCTTTGTAGTCTTCACTCATTTTTTTATCTTTATGAGTGTCAACTGACTCTCCCATTTCATGGGCGGGATGTTTTGCACCTTCATGAGAGTCTTTATGCTCATTCGCAAACGCCATGCTTGATGCGAATAGAAGCGTGAATACTACTGATAACAATGTTGTAAATTGTTTGTTTAACATTATTTTCTCCTTTGTTTGAACTATCAAACATCGGTAAAAAGAGCCTGAATATTGAATTTATCATTCAGGACTGATTCCTACCCTAACGAATTATTCATATGAGATCAAATCGCCAAGAAACAAAATAACCTTAATAATCAACAACTCACGCCCACATCATTTATTCAATGATTATCCTTAACGCTAGTCAAGACAATCCTTACAGCTGACTCAGGATATCACTGATTAACTGACTGCTTTTTTATCAACGGCTACAGAAGTGCCAGTATTCATAAAGCGATTGACTCCGTTTAATAATGCTTTTATCGCTGAAGTAGTGATGTTTTTATCCTGCCCCACACCGAACACGGTTGCATGCTCTCCCACCTTGACTTCAACATAGCTCACCGCCGTTGCGTCAGAACCGGCCGTCATGCCATGTTCATGATAATCCGCGACAGTCACTGTTTCACCGATATGCTCTGAGATAGCTTTGGCCACAGCATCCAATGGTCCATTGCCTTGTCCCTTTAACTCAATACGCTGTTGCTCATATTTCACCACCACATGGCTCATGACTTGATGACTTTCCTCATCAACGATATGACTTCCCATATATTGATAAGGACTGTTCACTTGCACGTATTCATCATCAAACAGTGAGACGATATTCTCAGCGTTAATCTCACGACCACTGCTGTCACTGACCTTTTGAACCACTTTGCTGAACTCAATCTGCAAACGACGTGGCAATTCAAAGCCGGCATGTTGCTGTAACAAGAAACTCACGCCACCTTTGCCGGACTGACTGTTGACCCTCACCACAGCATCGTAACTACGATTTACATCGGCTGGATCAATGGGTAAATAAGGTACCTGCCAATAGTCATCCGCTTTTTGTACGGCCAATCCTTTTTTAATCGCATCCTGATGCGAGCCAGAAAAAGCCGTAAACACTAATTCACCCGCATAAGGATGGCGCGGATGCACGGGCAATTGTGTGGCTTCTTCAAACAATTGTCGGATCTGATCCATCTGAGTGAAATCAAGCTCAGGATCAATTCCCTGCGAATATAAATTCATCGCCAAGGTGATCAAGTCCACATTACCCGTGCGTTCACCATTACCAAATAAACAACCTTCCACACGATCAGCACCCGCCATGACAGCTAACTCAGCTGCTGCTACCGCCGTGCCGCGATCATTATGTGGGTGCACACTCAGAATAATGCTGTCGCGTTGATTTAAATGTCGATGCATCCATTCCACCTGATCGGCATAGGTATTCGGCGTCGCCATTTCTACTGTTGCCGGCAAGTTGATGATCATCTTATGTTCTGGTGTTGGCTGCCAGATGGCCGTCACCGCGTCACAAACCTCTTTCGCAAACTCCATTTCCGCACTGGAAAAGGTCTCAGGTGAATATTGGTATACCCATTCGGTTTCTGGCTGTTTTGCCGTCATCTCTTTCACCCAACGCGTTCCACGCTCAGCGATCTCTTTCACCCCAGCCTTATCAGTGCGATAGACAATTTCACGAAAAGCAGGGGCAATCGGGTTATACATATGCAAAATAGCGCGTTTGGCACCTTTCAAGGATTCCACGGTTCGGGCAATTAAATCCTCTCTGGCCTGCGTTAACACTTCAATCGTGACATCATCAGGAATACGATTTTCGTCAATCAAACGGCGAACAAAATTAAAGTCCGTTTCTGAGGCTGATGGAAAACCAACCTCAATTTCTTTAAAGCCCATATCTACCAGGGCCAGGAAAAACCGCATTTTGGTATCAACAGACATCGGATCAATCAAAGCCTGATTACCGTCACGTAAATCTGTACTCATCCAGATTGGGGCTTTATCCAATACCACATTGGGCCACTGCCGATCAGGCAATTGGATAGCATCAAAGCGACGATATTTTTGAGCGGGCTGACTAATCATGTCTGACTCCTGACAATAACTATTAATGACACACAAGTTGCTGAAACAAATTTGCCTGACTCACCATATGAACCGGGTTAATTCATACTTTTCCGATGGGCCTTTCATGAGTTTTGATCATGTCAGTTCATCGTGCCAGCTGCGCTTTTGACGCATCGGCTATCAGTTCCAGCCATGTGAAATAGTATAAAGAAGTCACTATGGAATTAAATTGCTATATTTGCATAAAACCGACTTAAACAAGAATAATATTGCTTAAAAAGCATAAATATTGAAACATATAACCACAATAAAATTTAATGGAGAAATTACATGTCTGACAACCTCGATAAATACGACATCATGATCCTGCAAAAATTACAGACTGACGGTCGTATTACCAACCAGGAATTAGCCGAAGCTATCAAGCTCTCGCCGTCCCCTTGTCTACGGCGTGTCAAACAGATGGAGGAAAAAGGCTTAATTGACGGTTATGTGGCTTTACTCAACGCCAAAAAATTAGGTCTGACCTTGATGGCTTTTATTGGTATTAGTATGGACAAACACACACCGGAGCGTTTTGAAGCACTGGAGACCACACTTGCCAGCTATCCTGAGGTACTCGAATGTCACCTCATTACCGGCCAATCTGCCGATTATTTATTAAAGGTGATTGTGAAAGATATGGATGCCTATCAACAATTCCTGCTCAATAAACTAACGCGCATTGAGGGTGTGACAGGAGTTCATACCTCGTTTGTCATGAAATCACCTATCAAAACAACGGCGCTGCCGGTTGGTTGATGTAGTGAGTAGATCAGCCAAAACTTATGACGCAGGTCGTTTCTGTTTTTGTAACTGCCACATCCCCATCATAAACAACACCATCGCCGACCAAACGAGAATAAATGTGACTAACCTGGCTTGAGGGAAATGCTCATCTAACACGTAGACCCCAATCAAAAATTGTATGGTCGGATTGATATACATAATAAAACCGACAATAGATAAATTGATGCGACGAGTGGCCATGGCAAATAAAACCAAAGGTAATGCCGTCAGAAAACCAGAGCTAATGAGCAAAACGGTCGTCGTTGTATCTTCGCCGAATTGTAATATCGATTCTGTTGAATTTGACTGCCAGCCAATCCACAACAAAACAAAAGGCATTAACCACAACGCTTCGATGGTTAATCCATTTATCCCATCAATCGGGTGCACCTTACGTATCAGCCCATAGAATGCAAAAGCAAATGAGAGCACCACGCCTACCCACGGTAAACTGCCAAACGACCACAACTCCCAGAGCACGGCTAGAAAAGCAATGCCCCCAGCTATGGCCTGTAAAGGATGCAGCGACTCTTTTAGTAAAAGCCTCCCCATCAATAAACTCACTAGAGGCATGATGAAGTAACCTAAACTGGCTTCAAGCACACGATGCTGCCCAACGGCCCAGATATAGACCAGCCAGTTAATCGCAATAAACACCGCTGAGCCACCAAGCCAGAGTAAGGTCGTTTTATTATGTAACGCTTCCCATAAATGCTTGCCACGTCTTAAGGCCAGGCCCACGGTCAAAGTCGCTACCAGTGACCAGATAATCCGATGCGCCGTAACTTCAATCGGTGACACGTGACTCAGGAAACTGAAAAAGAGAGGAAAAAGCCCCCAGATGGTATAAGCCAGAACGGCTAAGATTAAACCTTGCATGGTGTTCTCAGAAATTTAAACACATATGGTATCAGTGGCGCTTGTTACCATAAATACTCTTATTAATATATCCACATCCTCATTGGCAAAATGAGGGCTGACCTTACTGATACTGATAAACCGATAAGGCTATCTTGCCGTTATTCACTACAATATTTTCAGCGAGGAGCCTCTGTAACTGCTCCCGGTATTTCTCACTTCCCTCTGGAAAAGAAGATCGTCCTTGAGCATTGACAACGCGGTGCCAGGGCAAATGTGTGTCTGGTGGAAGTTTTTTAAGAACGGTACCTACGTAGCGGGCATACCCCGGGTAACCACAACTGATTGCAATTTGCCCATAGGTCATGACTTGACCATAAGGAATAGCATCAACCGTTTGCCATATCATTTTATCGAGCTCATCCATCAGAATATTTTTTGATTATCCTCATTCGTTTGCTTATCCAAGCAGACTGGAAGTGATATTTATGGCTAGACTATGAAGCCGAAAAATGTGATAAATTTCACATTAGCTGGATAGCTAATTTACACCAAACTTAAGACAAGGATGACTTCAGTGAAACTCTTTTTAAGCCTATTTTGTTTATTCTTTTTTATTTCCACAGCCAATGCTTACACCATCTCTCCCGATCCGATAAAAAAGTGGGGCGACCCCACATTGGGTACAGGGGCAACGATTAGTTATAGCTTCATGCTGGGTAGTGAAGAATGTGACCAAGCGGTTTGCTCTCCACTAAACAGTTTTATGCCCACGGGTTTTCAGCAAGAAATTACAAAAGCCTTTAATGCCTGGAGTACTGTCGCTAACCTCAATTTTATTGAAGTAGCAGATGATGGTGCTAACTTTAATACACTCACGACATCAGGTGATATTCGAATTGGAGGTGAAGCGATTGATGGCCCGAGCGGGGTATTAGCGCATGCCTTTTATCCAGATACCCACTGGTATTTCTCTGCAGGTGGTGATTTGCATTTTGATAGTGCAGAGACATGGAGTATCGATAGTCTCGTAGACGGTATCAATATTTTCTGGGTAGCCTTACATGAAATTGGGCACTCACTTGGACTGGGGCACTCCGAGGCATCTAAATCAGTAATGGGACCTTTTTATAATCCTTCACTTACCGGCCTTCAAGCTGATGATATCGCCGGTATTCAATACCTTTATGGCGCTAATATCTCAGCCGTCCCTATACCAACTTCATTCTGGTTATTACTGTCTGGTTTCATCGGCTTGATACGTCTTCGTCGATACTGATAACCACAATATGACTAGCTTAAACACATCTTGCATGTGTTTAAGCCTAAACAGGTCAGCCTGATTCAGACTGACCTGTTTTCGATTATTGACAGCTGACTTGATAGCCATCTTTCACGCGGTTAAAGCTGTAAGTATTGTCGTTACCTTTCTGTTCATAATTCAGCTCGTCATCAGCTAATTCGAGATTCTCATAATGAATTTGCTTACCGATCTGATCAGAAGGACCACCATTCATATCCTGAAAAGCAGCAATGACCGTGTGCATTTCGTCCCCTTCCATCTTCCATTGACCACGCTCTTTTTGAACCCATGACAGATTTTCGCCATCACAGACTAGAAATAATGCCGCATAACTTTGATCAGGCTCACGTTTGACTAACCATTTCATGGTTTCGCCATCATGTTGGGTTTCGGCATACCAGGTGCCAATTAAATCATCAAATGTCACATCTGCAACAGCCACACTTGATACGGATAAACCAGCCAACACGGCATACAACATTGGTTTTAATTTCATGGGAATCAACCTCCTTAGATGTCTACACAGGTATAGGAGGACTCATTACTCAAACAAGATTCAGAACACCCACCTAACTCATCCGATAACACTAATCTCGCTGCTCATGCAGAACAAGGCATCCTAGTGATAATTGGGATTGACTCCTAGATCGGTAATGCAGCGTTATCGCAAAAGCCCTGTTTTTCAATATCAGCTTGCTGCAAAAACAGAACTTTTTTACTGTCTTTTCAGGAGATGGAAATGACTTTCAAGTCAGAGCAAAGCGGTCAATCATTACCGACTGAGCAATTTAGGCATGTCTAAGGAAAAAGACATAGAGAGCTTAACAATCAATAAAATAGGAAATATATTCAGAAAAGAATCCCGCCTATCAAAGCAGAGTGATAGCTAAATATTCGGATATAAATTGTTTGAGGAAGGCTTTTCATATTAACACTAAATATCCAGTTGTGAAGTGGTAGTACGTTTATAGGGATGACATTGGCAAAATAATCTTTATTCACTCTTTGCATCAGTGATTTCTTGCACCATAATCAACCTCAGGTCTCCAACTAACCAAAGAGGATCTCGAACCAATGATCAAACGTCCCGCCGAAGGTAAACGTCTGTTTATTCTGGACACCAATGTATTGATGCATGACCCAACGGCTTTATTCCGTTTTGATGAGCATGATATCTACTTACCCATGGTTGTATTAGAAGAACTCGATCGTGGTAAAAAAGGCTTATCTGAAGTCTCCCGTAATGTACGCCAGGTCAGTCGGTTCCTCGATGATTTATTACTGCAGGCTGAAGATAATGAAGCCATTACCAAAGGTATTCCTCTACCCAGCGTGAACAGTGGTGATATGCCTAATGCCAGCGGTCGTCTGTTTTTCCAGACCACCCAAATGGAGCAGGAATTACCTAAAGAACTCCCCAGCCATCAGGGCGATAACGCTATTTTGAGTGTGGCGATTGCGTTACAGGCAGCCATTAAAGATCACACCATTATTCTGGTTTCAAAAGATATTAATTTACGCATCAAAGCCACCGTTTTAGGTATCTGTGCCGAAGACTATTACAACGATAAAGTGCTGGACGATGTGGATCTGCTCTATCGCGGTGCCAGCGAGCTCAATGCGGATTTCTGGGATGATTTGAATCGTCTGGAATCATGGACAGCGGATGGTCAAACCTTCTATGAAGTTGAAGGCGATGTGGTTAAAGACTGGTATCCGAACCAGCTTATTTACTCTCCAGGTGAAGATCATAATATTGAAGCCGTGGTGCGTTCCGTCACTGAAACCAGTGCAGATATTCAACTCATTAACGATTACCGCAAAGATAATCATGCCATCTGGGGCATTACCGCCCGTAATCGCGAACAGAATTTCGCACTGAATTTATTAATGGATCCTGAAGTGGATTTTGTCAGCTTATTGGGTCAGGCCGGTACTGGTAAAACCTTACTGACATTAGCAGCAGCCTTAACGCAGACTGTCGAACACAAGCGCTACAGTGAAATTATCATGACACGGGTTACCGTGCCTGTCGGTGAAGATATCGGTTTCTTACCAGGCACCGAAGAAGAAAAAATGACCCCTTGGATGGGCGCATTAATGGATAACCTTGAGGTATTAAATAAAACAGAAGGTGGCGAATGGGGTCGTCAGGCCACTAACGATTTATTACAGCGATGGATTAAAATCCGTTCGCTCAACTTTATGCGCGGCCGCACCTTCCTGAATCGCTTTTTAATCATCGATGAAGCGCAAAACTTAACCTCGAAACAGATGAAAACATTGATTACGCGTGCCGGTCCAGGTACCAAAATTGTCTGTTTAGGTAACATCGCTCAAATTGATACACCGTACCTGAGCGAAACAACATCTGGCCTGACCTATGTGGTTGATCACTTTAAATATTGGCAGCACAGTGGTCACATTACGCTGCTCCGTGGTGAGCGTTCAAGACTGGCTGATTACGCCTCTGAAAACCTTTAATGCTGGCAACTTAGTCTGAACATGATATAAAGAATCTTATATTCAGGCCGATTAAGTGACATTAAGCTTTTAAGGATAACGGTAGAGAGTGATGCAACATCCAGGTTCAGACAGACGTGAGTTTTTTCGAATCAATGACTCGGTAGTCATTGAGTACAAACCTGTGGAAAAAACGCACGTCGGTGAAGTCGCCAAACGTATTTCACAATCATCAGAAAGTGATGGTGATTCTGAACGGGCTCAGCTTCGTACGATGCAAAACGTGTTTTCACACTTATTAGACCAAATCAGTCAGCATGATCGTGAAATTGCACGTGCACTGCGCTTATTAGATGACAAGGTCAACCTGATTGCACAACGTATTGAACGTCACAATAATCCTATCAATCCTGACAAGCTGACAGACGTAAACTTGAGTGGGGGTGGTGTTGCCTTATTGGTCGCTACCCCTATCAAGCCAAGAGATTATGTTGAACTCTTTATGCAGCTAAAACCCTCAGCCAGCACTATTCACACGCTGGCAACGGTGATTGGCTGTGACAAAATCGAACAAGCACCGGCTGAAACACCTTATTTATTGCGTATGGCCTTCACTCATATGGATGAAATGGATCGTAATGTGCTCATTCGTCATACATTAAAACGTCAGGCAGAACGTCTACGTGAAGGTGAACTCACAGGCGCCATGACCCTTATCGAGTCTTGATATAGCTGTAATACAGCAACGGAATGACCAATAAGGTTAATAAAGTCGACACCAGAATTCCGAATAATAAGGCAATAGCCAAACCATTAAATATAGGGTCATCGAGAATAAATACCGCCCCTACCATCGCAGCCAGCGCAGTCAGAATAATAGGCTTAGCACGGGTTGCAGCAGCGGCAATTACTGCCTTCTCAGCCGTGATGCCTTCAGCCATCGCCTGACGGATAAAATCGACTAACAAAATAGAGTTACGCACGATAATCCCTGCCATTGCAATCATGCCAATCATCGATGTTGCTGTAAAAGGTGCGCCTAATAAAGCATGCCCGGGCATGACACCAATCACGGTCAGCGGAATCGGCACCATAATAATCAAGGGCAATAAATAAGATCGAAACTGCGCCACAATCAGCAGATAAATCAGAATAATGCCTATGGCATAGGCTAATCCCATATCACGAAACGTCTCATAGGTAATTTGCCATTCCCCGTCCCATTTCAATGAATCTTGTAAGGCCAGACTCGGTACTGAAACCAAATATTGCTGAATCGGTATATTCTCTAATTGCTGATACACCGAAAACATGCCATACAAGGGACTATCGACCTTGCCAGCCATATCCGCTGTAACGTAAGTCACAGCTTGTAAGTCCTTATGATAAAGCGTTTGTTGATGTTCCTCCTCCACCACATTGACGACATCAGCTAAACGAATCAGCTCACCTTGTTGATTGATGAGCTTCATATTCAATACAGCATCAAGGTTCGCTTTATCCTTGATTGGCCATTGCAACCGCAATGGTATGGCATATTTCACATTATCATCGTGTAGATACCCTACATCCTTGCCAGTCAGCGCTAACTGAATAGCTTCAACAATCTGTTGCTGACTCAGGCCAAATAAGCTCGCTTTATTTCTATCTACATTAATGATCTGTCTGTCGGCTTTCGCCTCAATGCTGCTATCAATATCGACAATGCCATCAGTTTGCTCAAACACCTTAACAAGTTGTGATGCCTGATTTTGTCGCTGTTGTTCACTCAAGCCATACAACTCCGCCACAATGGGTGATAACACAGGTGGCCCCGCCGGCACTTCAACGACCTTGATACGCGCGTCCCATTTCCTAGCAATCACTGTTAGTGGTTCTCTTAGCTTCAGTGCTAAAGAATGGCTATGTTCATCACGCTGATGTTTATCTCTGAGGTTGATTTGAATATCTGCCTGATGCCAGCCTTCACGTAAATAATACTGACGCACCAGACCATTAAAATTAATCGGCGAAGCTGTGCCTACATAGGCCTGATAATCAGTCACATCGTCAACGGTCGACAGATAATCTGTCAACGCACGGGTGACTGCTGCTGTTTTTTCTAATGGCGAGCCTTCAGGCATATCAATCACAATCTGCACTTCAGACTTATTATCAAACGGCAGCATTTTCAGAATGACCAGTTTCATTGCTGCCAGACCAACAGACACAATAACCAGCAAAATAAGTCCACCCCACAGTAATTTTCGGCGGCGGGCAGCATGTTCATGTAATAGAAAGGGGCTCAAAACACGCTGAAAAACCGCGTCATATTGGGACTCGGCAACTTGCTCATGCTTGGCCGAACGAGAATGTGAAAGCATCTTCAACACCATCCATGGTGTCACGACATAGGCCACCATTAATGACAGCAGCATGCCCATGCTGGCATTAATCGGAATCGGGCTCATATACGGGCCCATCAAACCGCTGACAAAGGCCATGGGTAATAAGGCTGCGATCACGGCTAAAGTCGCCAATATTGTTGGCTGCCCCACCTCATCGACAGCGACTGGAATCGCTTGTTTTAAGCTTAATTTTTCTTGTTGAATATGACGATGAATATTCTCCACCACCACAATCGCATCATCTACCAGAATGCCAATAGAAAAAATTAAGGCGAACAACGACACCCGATTTAAAGTAAAACCCCATGCCCACGAAGCAAATAACATCAGTAATAAGGTAATCACCACCGCTACGCCAACGATAATGGCCTCTCGCCAGCCGAGTGCAAATAACACCAATAAAACCACAGCTACCGTGACAAAAATTAGTTTATGGATCAGCGTATCAGCCTTTTGATCCGCCGTTTCGCCATAATTACGCGTCACGGTCACCTGCACCTCATCCGCAATCATCACGCCTTTTAATGCTGTTACCTGCTGCAGTACCGCATTGGCAATATCGGCGGCATTGGTTCCTGGCTGTTTGGCAATGGCAATGGTGACAGCATCATATTCACCCTGAGCTTTTATCTGTTTGTCTGCTGCCGCTGGCCCCGTACCAAACCAGACATATTGACGGGGTTGTTCTGGACCAAGATAAATATCAGCCACATCCGTTAAATACACCGCTTGGTCATTAAAGACACCGACAATGAGTGATTTCAGCGTGTCAGCTGAAACGATAAACTGACCTGCCTGAACACTTGTCATTTGATTATTTTGTACTGTCGTCCCGGCTTCGACCGATTGGTTTGCGGCTTCCAAAGCCAAACTCAGGCTATGACTATCCATGTGATAGGCCGCCAGTGACTCTGGATCTAAGGTGATATTCACTACGGTATCAGCACCGCCAACAGTATAAATATCCCGTGTTCCATCAACCCGCTTCAGTTCCACTTCCAAAGACTGCGCCAACTGTTTTAACTGATTTGAGTCCTGCTGCCCTTCACGCCATAAAGTCAGCGTCAGAATCGGCACATCATCAATGCCTTTGGGTTTAATAATAGGTTGTGACACACCCAAGTTTTCAGGCAGCCAATCCAGATTGGAATAAATTTTATTGTATAAACGTACAATCGCATCGGTACGTTTCTCACCGACTTCAAACTGAGCAGTGATGATAGCCAGCCCTGGCTTCGATACTGAATACACGTGTTTCAGACCAGCAATTTCACTGACCACCTGCTCCGCTGGTGTCGCTATCAAACTCTCTACTTCCTTGGCTGACGCACCGGGGTAAGCAATGAAAATATCTGCCATAGTGACATCAATCTGCGGCTCTTCTTCACGTGGCGTCACCATCAACGCAAATATCCCCAGCAATAAAGCCAGCAAAGCCATCAACGGCGTCAGGGCATTGTCCTGAAATAATGCGGCGATACGACCGGACATCCCCAATGTTGGCTTAGATTCAGTCATGTTGCTGCTGCAAATACAATAAAGCCATATCTGGCTGAGTAATCACTTGTTCTCCGGCATCGATGCCGGATAAGACTTCAACCCAGCCATCATCGTAGTCCGTCCCCAATCTGACTTGTCGGAATACAACCCGTTGCTCCGCGAGCACATAAATCCCATCCACTTCAGCCCGCTTTACCAAGGCCTGTTTAGGAATCACCAGTACCGGCTGCTCATTACCATAAGCGGTAACTTTTGTCGTCATGCCAGGGAAAATACCATTGAGTTTTTGTGGTAAATCCAAACGTATAGAAAAACTGTGAGTCTGCGCATCTGCAGCTGGAATTAATGTTTTATCAAGCAGTGTTAAGTGTTCGCCTGTAGGTAAAAGGACATCTAGCTTGGCCGACATCACTTCAGTTAATTGTTTCTGTGGCACGGTAAACACCACACGTAAATCATCCAGTGATAAACCGGACATCAATGCCTGTCCGGGTGATGCCATCTCGCCCACTTCAATCCAGCGCTTGGTCATCACACCAGCATAAGGTGCTCGTACTTCGGTATAGGACAACTCCACTCTAGCTTGCTCTACTTGAGCTTGGCGGGCTTTTATTTGGGCATTTAATCCGCTTACCCTTGCCGATGTTGCCGCTTTATCGGCTTCAGCTTTATCCAACGCTGAGCGTGTCACCTGCTTACGTTGATACAAGTCACCAATCCGTTTGGCTTCAGCAGCGGCTTCGTTATATCTTGCTTGTGCTTCTTTTAGCTGCGCTTGTTCAGCAAGCAGATTAGCTTCTGCCTGCCATAGTCGAGTTTTTATTTCTTCGTCGTTAAAACGTAAAATCAGCGCGCCCTTTTCTACCCGGTCATTAACGTCATAAAAAATCTCCGCAACCTGAGCAGAAACACGCGATGAGACAGTTGCCTGATTGACCGCTTCAATTTGACCGTCGTAAACCCACTGACGAGCATAGTTTTTGTAGACTGCTTCGGTATGGGGCATCCGCTCCGCGTTAACAGTCAAACTGACTGATAACATCAGTGTGATAAATATGATCCATCTTCGTAAAGACTGTTCCATGGTGTTCTCAATAACTATATTAGCATTTGCTAATTTACAGTCATCTGCTTTGATTGTCTATACTGGCGTTTTATTCAAACCGGAATTCTTACTCAATGCGGTACCCGACTTTATACAGCTTTCGTCGTTGTCCCTATGCCATGCGAGCCCGGCTAGCTCTCGCCGCCAGCGGTATTAAAACCGAACTTCGCGAAGTGGTATTAAAAGATAAACCTGCAGAATTATTAGCTATTTCCCCAAAAGGGACTGTCCCCGTTCTACAGACCGAAACAGGAAAAGTTATCGACGAAAGTATCGACATTATGCGTTGGGCACTGGAAAAGCGAGATCCCGAAGATTGGTATCAAACGCTCACTCACCAACAAAAACAGTACTGTGATGAGCTGATTGCCAATAATGATGGTGAGTTTAAGTATTATCTCGATCGCTATAAATATGCCGATCGTTACCCAGAATACCCAGAACTGTATTCCCGTGAGCAAGGTGAAAAAACCTTACAAAAACTGGAATCCTTATTAGCAAAAAATGGTTGCCTGCTTACTGAAAAATGGACGATGGCAGATATTGCACTATTACCCTTTATCCGTCAGTTCGCCTTTGTTGATATGGACTGGTTCGAGCAATCACCCTACCCACTGGTCAGAGACTGGTTGAGTGAATTCTTACACAGTGATCTCTTTGCCAGTGTGATGGTGAAATACGAACAATGGCATGCAGAGCAGCCAACAATTTTATTCCCCTAAAGTAATAAAATATTTCATAAAGAGAGCAAGACATTCTTTTGAAGAGTGGAAACGTCTATTTAGTATTTATCTATGGCGAAAGGGCAATTAATAAATAAAAAAGTGGCTTACTCAGAAGAATAAGCCACTAAAAGCTCTAACGAGCTAAGGGAAAGAAATAAACTATTTTGCTTCTACCTGAGGTGATACATCTGAATCCAAGCCCCAATGGACTTTATCCAAACCAATCGCCTGTTCTTCATCTGTAATACGCATACCTATGGTTCTTTCCAGAATAAATGACAGGATAAATGCGGTCACGATACCAGTACCCAGACACACAACAATCCCGACAATTTGCATCAGCACGCCAATTTCACCGTGCTGGAAAGCATAGGCACCTTCAGTGATACCGACATAACCACCACGTGGTGTACCAATATGCAGCAAGCCAGTCATAATCAAACCGTATGAGCCTACACCCGCAAATAATGGCAATAATTTATGCTCATCAATTTCCCGTTTTTGCAGAAATTCGTAGATAACATAAGCCACCAGCGGTGAACCCAAAGCCACCAGGAACATCTGCCAGGGAATATACACATCAAAACCTGATGCACCAGATACATAACCGGCGAATGGGCCTAGCAGCAAATAACTGTATTTACGTTTTGAATAAGCCAGTATCGCGCCCATCAAAGTACCGCCAGCCCAGGCCGCTGCATAATTGTTAAACGCTAAACCAACACTGGTATCAGCCATGGTGACACTAACGGCATGCGCCCCCGGATCAAAGAAAAATAAGCATGACAGAATCACCATTGGCAAACTGCCAAACACGCTAAAGACACCTACGGTCACTAAGGCAAGACTGGGAACACGATATTCTTCGACTTTTGAATGAGCAGAGAACATACCCGGTCTGGCGCCTAACTTATTCACGAATACCATCGCCATACCCGCAGGGAATAAATAGACAAAGCCCACACCGAAGAAATCATGGAAACCCAGGTTGGTTAACGGACCAACCGAGCCCCATGTCCACCAGCTCAAGACAGAAGACACCAACGTCGCTACACAAGATGTAATGTAGTACGCCGAAGATTTCATTCTTTCAGACACAGCAAAGTGTAATAAGACATTGATAATCCCGGCAAAACATGCCAAGAAGAAAATAAAGATCTGGAAGTTATTCAGGCCCGGAAAAACTGCCGGATCCACATTTTGAGCAAGTTCATTAGCTAAAATGCCACCTGCCCACCAATCCTTAATACTATCGGTTAATGTGTAATCGACCATCACGTAATACTGGGAAGCCCAGAATGCAAAGCCGATAACAAAATAGGTGGTAAACCCGATAAAAAAACCTACTAATTTTTCTATAGTTGCATTAAATGCGTTACGCCTCCTAACACCGCCTGCATCTATTAAGAGCAGTCCTATTACGACAAAAATCGCACCAACGGTGCCAGAGGCATAAACAAGGTTTTGCACAAGAGATGCCAGCGACACCTGCTCTGCAAACTGTGTGGTTATATCAAACGACATTTTTTCAGTCCTCATGTAAATGTGCCTGTTAATTCAGTCACATACAGAGGAATCTATTCCCTGCCTTTTTATCCGTCTATTCTTCCTAGACATTAACACTTAAGTGGTACATACCACTTAAACTGATGTTTTTTTAGTCCCTTTTACGATTTCAACATACAGAAGACGCACTCTATATGCCTGTTAATTTCTAAGATAACTACTTACAAATAATCACTGAGTGAATCTGGTTGATACGGGTTAATCAGTCAAAAAAACCGCCAGCTGTTATGCAGTAAGAGCTAACTATCCGCTTAAATCATTTTATATAAAGTGGATGTCAGACCATGTACTTCTTTTTGATTAAGACTTCTTAATAATTGTTGCCTTAGCGGCATGTCGATTTAATAGCTTGTGTGTTTTTACACAAAAACTATTAGGAGACAAGATATGAAATATATTCAACAAGCTGTAAAAGACGCGCAACCATCTATGGGTGTTGATGGTGTCAACGCAACACTAGGTGATACAGTGATTTCAGGCGATAAAGATAAAACCATTTGTGCTGGTTTCTTTCATTTAAATAAAAGTGATGAACCGCTGGTTTATACCTACGATTATGAAGAAATGAAGTATATCGCTGAAGGTGAATTTATTATTAGCGACGAGTCAGGTAAACAAGTCCACGCCAAAGTGGGTGATGTGCTCTACTTTGCCAATGGTGAAACTATTACCTTTACCACACCAAGTAGAGGCGTTGGTTTCTTCGTAGGTCAACGCAATCCAATCTAAATAATGCGTTAAAAGTCTGGAAAGTCGGTAGGCAAATTCCTACCGACTTTTTTTTATCGATTCTGATGACGCCACACAGCTGCCTCAAGCCGACTAGTTAAATTGAGTTTGCGAAGAATATTTTTAATATGCACTTTCACGGTAGTATCACTAATACCGAGTTTTCTGGCAATATTTTTATTGTTCATCCCCTCAGCCAGACAGTCGAGAATCTCCGTTTCTCTATCAGTCAGATTTACATCCGCTGCTGTCGTTTTTGTATCCGGCTCAATCAAAGCCTTTTTAAGTACTTCAGTCAGGCTATCCTGTAATACAGTAACTCCGAGAGCTGCTTTTACCAGATTGGAGCGTAAATCTTCCGGCTCCATATCCTTTAACAGGTAACCATCAGCACCAGACTTCAACGCTTCCAACAAATCTTCTTCTGCATCAGAGACGGTAAGTACAACATAACGTGATTTTAGCTCCGTTTGTTTGAGTCTTCTTAAGGTTTCCAGACCATCAATACCTTTCATATTCAAGTCCAGTAGTACTAAATCAGGGATCAACTGCTGTGCGAGATCAATACCATCCAGGCCTGATGCGGCCTCTCCGACTACTTCAAAGTTAGGTTCATCAGAGATAATCTGACTCACTCCTTTTCTGAATAAAGGATGGTCATCGATGATTAATATTCTTATATTATTTTCCATTTCTCTCTCTTATTTTTTATGACGAGTTACTCTACGAGTTTGGGTACAAATTTCAGCCGCACCCGTGTTCCTCCGTAACGTCTGGCCATGACATCAATGTCGCCACCTAAAGTCTTGGCTCGTTCTTTCATTATTGCCTGTCCATGATGATCATAGGTCGACGATACTTTCGTCATGCCCACCCCATCATCATCAATCGTTAACTCTAATTCCCCCTTTTTATTCACTAACATTAAAATTGAAACATGCTTGGCACCCGAGTGCCGTACGATATTCGATAATGCTTCACGTACCACATGCAAGATATGAAACTCTTCATTTACTGTCAGTCGACAGTTCACTAATCGGTTGTCTAAAGTAATCGCTAGACTGGATCGTTGTGAGAACTCATCGATGGTGGCCTGAATGGCATAACCCAGGCCTCGCAAATCCATGTGCACCCTGAACGTAGTCAATAACTCTCTTAGTTCACGATAGGCGTTATCGAGTCCTTCTCTGAGCTCTGTGGTGACCTCACGTTGTTTATCATCAACCACATTAGATTGCAGTCTGGCCATCTGTATTTTCATAAATGACAATGATTGGGCCAGCGAGTCATGCAATTCTCGAGCAATAGCCGCACGCTCCTCCAAAATCGCCAGACGACGTCCTTCTTCGTCATGGCTCTGAAACTTGGTCACCATGCTGAGTAGTTTGGCGGTAATTTCCAACACTTTAATTTCAGAATCTTCCAGGAAACGGCCTTTTTGCATTTCTACCACCAGCACACCGACCTCGTTGCGACTCCCCGTAAAACTGAGTCCTAAACACTCCACTTCTTCTGATTCGGCATTCAGCGCTAGAAATGAGGCCGTGCCGGACATTATCAGTTCATCAAATATTTTGTCTGATATCGGGTTTGGCTCGTGATGTGAGTAAATCACTTGTTCAGTAGAAATAACTGCCGCATCGTCGGTATAAATCAGGGCGGTGTTGGTAAAGCCCATGGTTCGCTCCAGTGAATACAGCATCTTCAGCAGCGTTTTTTCACTCAACACATCTTCAGATACGGTTTCAATAAAGCGTAATAAAAAACTTTGGGCACGGGTTAATACACGAATGTGCTCACTAGTTCGGTGTGCCCAGGCGACTTCTGTCTCATAGCTCTCCATTTTGGCGGATAACTCTGAAACCCGATGCTCCAGCAAAGCAAACTCATCATCCACATCCAGTTCACTTTTTTCACTATTTTTGGCGTAGATAAAGGCCAAAAGTCTATCCAGCCGTTCAACTAAGATCTTTCTGGTACTCAGCACTAACAGCAGAATGCAGCTCAGTACAAACACCAGACTGACCGATTCCAGCAGCATTAATACGGCTCGTTTAATTTCGATATCTTTATGCAGGGCTTGTTCAAGGTTTTTATAGGCCGAGGCTAAACGGTCTGCTCCGCGTAACTGCACCGCAGCACGAAGGTTCAGTGTGGCTAATTGAGAAAAGTTGGCTTGTTCTGACTCTATGAGCCTGACCGCTTCAGCGATGTCATCATTCTTTTGACGTAACATCCACAGCACAGCAGGATCTTGTGTATCGAGAAAATGCGACTGCATATTGTGGAACAATCTTTGTGACTGCTGACTATCTTTCAAATCAATATGAACTAATTGATTTTCCCAATAATATTTCTGCTCGTTAACCTTGGCTAGAGCAATTTGCACAGAAGGCATATAATCCAAAAGGAAGAAAATCCCAGCCTGCATCAATGAAATAGTCGCAGCAATACATATCAGCAAAACCACCCACTTTGTATAGAGTGTGCGTCGGGAAAAAATGCAGAAAATTTCGCTAAGACGCTGTTTTAATTTCATCATGCTGCAAACTTTTCATCAAAAGCTGGGCAATAAAATAAGGATATAAACATGAATATCATCTTGTTCAGTCTGGTCATGTTAAGCAGCATTTTTGTACTGGTACTGGGTTTCTGGTGGGATAGCACCGCCCCATTTAAAGTACACATATCTACGCTCGCTGCTGTGCTTGCCATGTTTTTATCCGCCATATTAGCCATGACGCTCTACCCTCGGTTAAAACGTCGTCCTCAATCCCAGCCCCCCCCCATCGCCTTTGATGATGTTATATGGGGCCAGGACCTCTCCAGCAAACTATCTACGCCTGCTGCTGTGATAGATGGTTATAACATTAAATTCGCCAACAATGCCTTTCTAAAAGAACTAGGTATGAATGGTATGCGTGACATGATTACCGACTTGCCACTTACCAATCTGATCCACCCCAGTTCACACCAACAAATGACAGACTTTATCAGCCGTCAGCATAATCATCGTTCGAACGAAACTATGATGTTACGAATGCTGTATGTGGATGGCACGACCATCCCGGCTCAAATATCACTGTCTCCTCTAAACTCATTACAACAACACGGTCAATTCTTGTTGCAGTTCACTACCACAACCGCATCTGAACCGACTTCAACCAAACTGGATATCGATCATACCTACGGTTATCTTATCGATCGCCTTGATCAAATCGTGTTTCAAATGAACGTTGATCAAAAAATTATTTTTCTTAATCCCGCCTGGGAACGCATGCTCGACTTCACGCTTCAAGAATGCATGCAAAAAACCTTATTTCAATTTATTCACCCGGAAGATCTACCACTGGCAGAAGCCCGAATAAATGCACTGACTGAAGGCAAACGCCATCACAGTCAGTTTGAATTACGACTCATTGCAAAAAATGGTCGCTCACAATGGTTTGAAATGCGTGCTTCCACTACGTCTCGCCTCAACAGTGAACGCAGCAGTGTCATGGGCACACTGACCGATATCAGTCGTATCAAACAAACTTCTGCCGATCTCAAAGCCAGTGCCAGATTAGCCAACGATATGATCATGCCAAATGTGCCTTGCATGCTTTATCGTTGTAAAAATGATCGTAACTGGACATTTGATTATGTCAGTGAAGGCTGCCTGGAAGTGACGGAATACCAGCCTTATGAAATTACTAACTCCCTCCATTTCAACTATATGCAGCTGATTTATCCTGAGGATCAGCAACGTGTTTGGGAATATATCCAGCAACAGATTAATCAACAACGCAGTTTTCAAATCATTTACCGTATCCAGACCCGTAGCAATAAAACCAAATGGGTGATGGAGCGCGGTAAAGGCATCTTTTCAGGAACAGACGAGTTATTAACTCTGGAAGGCATCATCATTGATATCAGTAGTGAGAATTATCAAGCAATGATGGATGGACTGGAACAGATGACTTCAGAGCAATAACAGAGAGTCATCCTTGACCCTCTGCTGCCGCTTATGAAACGCTTAAAACGATCGTGATATATAGCCGATAAACTGATTATCGCCACGGTTATCACCATCCACACCTGTCCACCAGTCTTTATCGGCATCGGTATCGGTGTAGTTAATCCCCACCGTCCAGCCTTCAGACTGAGCAATGGTCAGGTCTTTACTTAAACCAATCATATAGTCCGTGTAATTGAAATCACTGTAGTTTTTCACATCTAGATGACCTACATGTAAGTTCAGATTCACTTCCCACGGTAATTGGTAGGCGAAGTTCAACTCGATATATTCAGTGCCTTTGGTATCACCATTGGCATAACCATCAATACCGGCTGATTTGTTATTCACACCACCCCAGTCGCTTAATGTCCGGCTGTATTTTGCAGTAAACCATTTCCAGGTCGCTGCAAGGTAGGCTTCGGTGGTATCAATATTTTCACCGTTATACTTTTTGTGATCAGGGTAATAAAACTGCAGCAACCCAACATCAATCCCAATATCGTCTGTCAATTGATGGTAATAACCACCATAAAAATCGACTTCCAGACTGTTACCCGCATTGTCATCTTCTTCTAATGTTGAGCCCCATATTCCCGCATAGAGCCCATTATCATGAGCATAGTCGAAGCCACCTTGTAACGCAGGTCTTTCATCACTGTATGTAATGCCACGAAATACATATTGGCTGAAAATTCCAACGTTGGAACTAAAACTATGTGGTGATGCTTCCTCTGCCAGGGCGTTGGTTACTGAGAATGTTGATGCTGCCGCCGTTGCCACCATCAAAACTATTTTTTTCATCTTGCTTTCCTTTAAACCTAAGTGATTACCCCTAAACTTAATCCCTTATTCTGGATGTGTACCTTCTCCGATATCTGCCCCATCATCCATCGGCGCCAACCAATCAATAACTAGCTGGCGATAATTGGTTAAACCTTTATATTCAGCCAAATCAGGATGCAGATTTGTCAGCACACGATGTAAACGTTTAGCCCAGCGTGGATAAGTAGCAATATCACGCACACTGATAAGATAGCCGCGAATACCAAAGGTAATGGCATTGCTTCTTGGTAAGCGGAATAAAGTCTGTAATTCAACACGCAGAAACACTTTATCTGCCACATTATTCGCCGTGACAGAAACGTTGTCTGGTCCCCATATAGGATAATTCTCTGGTGAGGTATCTAAGCGTGGATTGACTGTCATCGTCCAGTTCAAACGACGAACCGGGCTACCATATTGCAAATGTAATAAATATTTTAATGCCCGTTCAAAAATGCCCATTTCATTAGCCTGTGGGACAGGACCATGCCATTCTTTAAACGACATCCCAGCGTCAAATGCCAGTGACCAATCCGCCTGACTGGTGACCATTCCCATATCAGCAAATAAATCCTCATCACGCTGATCCATCACGACCCAGTCGCCTTGAAGTTGACGACTAATAAATTCGAACGGCTCCATAGGTAAGGTAGAGAGATCACCAAACACAAATTTTTGCTCAATGTCTAAGGGCTTATTCACCCAATGCCAGTTATCGCCATCTCTGCTGAGTTGGAAATGCTCTGGGAAGTCTTTCGCTAAAGACTCCATGCCTAACTCCAACATATCCCACTGTGCATCCATCATGTGTGGCAAAGCAATACATCTGTCAGGGTCGTCAGCCAGAGTAATACGGCGGTCTTCACACTCGGCCAGATAATGCTCGTCGAGATCGATTACATTTTCAAATACTGAGCCTGGAGCCCCTTTGGTATGTTGTTCGATATTGACGCTATACATATATTCGTCTTTATCAAACGGAAAAGGAAAACGACGAATCGCTTCGGGTGAGTTGGTAAACGTATAGTCATCCCGAAATGTTTCATTTTTAAATGCCATATTCATAATTCATATCCTCACAAATTCACTACAAGTCGGGTACATTTCGCACGGGACACACAAGGCATAATCTTATTACCAGCGGCTTTTTCAGCATCACTGAGATAATGGTCGTGATGTAACAAAGCACCATCAGTTTCAAGCACATCTAACTCACAACGACCGCAAGCACCGCCACGACATAGGAAAGGCGCATCCACTCCGGCTTCTTCCATCGCTTCCAGCATGCTCATATCACCCGGGACAACGATCTCTTTCGCTGACTGATTCAGAACAACAGTGAATTCATCACCAACCGGTGGAGCTAAAAACTGCTCACTATGAACATGATTGCTGGGCCAGCCTAAATATTTTGCTGTCAGTAGCATCATTTTCACCATTGGTTCAGGACCACAAACATAAGCATGCGTACCTAATGGTTGCTGTCCGAGTAAGTCCCCAAAATCAATGCGAGTGCCATCACCTTCCACATAAAAATGCACGCGATCACCACATAATTCTTCCAGTTGTTCACGAAAAGCCGCATGCTCAGATGAACGATAGGCATAATGCAGCTCGTAGTCCGCGCCTAAACGATTCAAGTCAGCGATTTGGGACATAAAGGGAGTAATACCAATACCACCAGCGACTAAAATATGTTTTTTGCCAAGACGGTTGATGGCAAACAAATTCACTGGATATGTAATGGTTAATTTCGTTCCAGGTTTAACCTGGTCATGCATAAACACGGAACCACCACGAGATTTATCCTGACGACGAACAGCAATTTGATAACTGTCGGTATTGGCAGGCGAACTCATGAGCGAATAAGGATTACGATGCGTGCGTCCGTTAATATCCATTGATACAACAACGTGGCTACCACCTGAGAATTTCGGTAAAGCTTCACCGTTATCCTGTACAAAGGTAAACTGCTTTACCACATCAGTGATTTGCTCCACTTTCTCCACGGTCACATTTAAAACACTCATGGGTACATCTCCTCAACTTCAGGAATATTGCCGGGTTCTTCTGCATCTACCATTAGCCCCATATAGGCGCCCAAACGCCGAGAAAAATGATCTCTGACAAACAGGTGACGTCCACAGCCAGGACAGGTATAAACATTGTGATGCACTTCAGGATCGATTGTTTTGCAATGCACGCAATAGACAGGACGAGCCAGGCTGCCACACTGCTCTTTCATGACATTTTTGTCATCCACACCTGCTGATTTCAGTATCTGAGATGCTGCCCAGATGAAATCCTCATTACCCGCAATATAAAACTGTGTGCCCATGACACAGTCATCAAGCGTGGCCGATACGGCTGACAATACGCCTTCTTTATCATCAAGAATCTGTAGACCTTCATCCACCAGCTTACTGATAATGTCACGATAAGAACGCTGTGCACGCGCATCATCGGCAAACAATACTTTGATTGGTTGTTTTGGCGTCATCATCTGAAATAACTTCAATACACCAACACCACCTTCAGCATGAGCAATCACGACATGATCAGTAGCATGCTCTTTCCAAATCAACGGATCGTACAAAGGCTTACTTCTAATTCTGTAACCTCTTTCCATTGTCATTTCCTCTTCTTAAATCTGAATAACGGTATAGCCTGTTTATATATGAACGGCTTATTTAGGATGGGTACGCATACGCATTGGATCGTAAAAAGGCATTTTGACAATGGTGGCTTTGAAAGGCTTGTCAGAATCAATCGTCACAGCCGTTCCCAGTTGTGAATATTGAGGTTTGATGTGGGCCATAGCAATGGACTTCATCAGATATTGACTGTAGCTGGCACTGGTGATGACACCGACTTGCTTGCCATCAATAAGTAATTTCGCACCTATCTCAACAGCCTGATTTGTCATGCATTCCAGACCTATTTGTTTAAAGCGCTCTCTGCCTTTAAGTTTCAGTACAGCATCTTTACCGATGTAATCACCAGGTTTATCCAGATCAACACACCAGTCCATATTGACTTCCCAAGGAGTGGTATCACCTTCAGGCATATCAAACGGGAAGAACAGTAAGGCCGCTTCAACGCGGGTCAGGTCGAGTGAGTCCCATGATGCCGGGATGCAGCCATACGGCTGACCTTTTTCCAGAATCATGTCCCACAGGTACACAGCATCAGCCGCTGCACAATAGACTTCATAACCGCGCTCACCTGAATAACCACCGCGAGCGAGGATCACTTCACGACCAAATAAGGTCGTCTTGATATGTTTGAAATAAGGTAATTCAGCCAGATTGAAATCTAGCTCAGGGTCCAGAATGTCGATTGAGCGTGGACCTTGGAGTGACAGGATATGCACATCATAATCCTGCTCAACCGTGACATCCTCACCCTTGGCAAGTTCGGCTAAGGTTTGTTGTGTAGCGCCACTGCCATGAGATAAACGGTAATGTTCTTTGTCATCACAGATAACCATGATGTCATCGACCAGCGCCCCTTCTTCATTCACTTCACCGGCGAGTCGGGAAGTGCCTGGCTCGAGTTTAGTCACATCAATTGTCACTAACCTGTCGAGAATTTTTAATGCCGCAGGCCCAGAAACATTAACAATGTTGAGGCCAGATACGTCATATAAACCTGCCCGGGTACGGACAGCAACTACCTCATCGTTAACATCAGTATGGTAGCTCCATGGAATGGGCATACCATTCCATGTTTCGCCATCCAGTGTTGACCCAAGTTCTTTATGACGAACATTGAGAACTGAGTTACGGGTAATAGTGTCTTTAGGCAGTGGATTATTCATGGTCTAACTCCGGTTACATAGTACGAATTCAATGTAAAAAACTTACCGAAATCAGCCGCATATAAAAATTCTCATGATGGAGTACTCCTTAATGGGTAAAAACCATCTGATTTTTTATGCTCTACCTTTTATAATCCATTGATAATAAAGAAAATAATTAAGAAAAATTACTCTGCGTGCAAAGACTTTAATGTCTGAATCATCTCAATAATCACCAAAGCCGCTTCACGACCTTTAATGATCATCCGATCTTTAGCTTGTTCTTCGTTTTCTGTGGTCAGAATCGCATTCGCCAGCGGAATACCTGTACCAATCTGGATATCCGTACAAGCACGAGCAGACTCATTGGCCACAATCTCAAAATGATAGGTTTCCCCACGAATGATGCAGCCTAATGCGACCAGACCATCACAATTACCTTTTAATGCCAGCTCATGCATGACCATCGGTATTTCCAATGCCCCCGGCACAGACAACACCTGAATGTCCTGTTCCTGAACGTTGCTGGCTTTTAACTGATCAACACAGGCATTTAGCAGTGCCGTGCAAATATCAGAGTTAAACCGCGAGACAACGATACCTACTCGAAAGCCATTGCCGTCAATATCGTCGCGAACACCTGCCCCATGTATATCTGCCAAATCTGTTTCCTCATATAAATAAATGGCACCGGGTAAATAAAACACTTACCCGATGCCGGATAAAATAACGTTATTCAAAGTGTGTGCGCAATTCTTCTTCAATATCGAAGATATCCGCCACGATGCCGTACTTGGCAATATTAAATATCGATGCGCCCGGATCGGTGTTCACCGCCACAATGCTCGGCACATGTTTCATCCCTGCCATATGTTGAATTGAGCCGGATATGCCCATCGCCACATACAGCTTACAAGCACCGACTACCTTGCCAGATTGCCCTACCTGACGTGATTTTGGCAACCAGCCTGAGTCAGCAATCGGACGCGAACAGCATAATGTTGCTCCCGCCAGCTCAGATAATTCACGGAAGGTATCCACATTATTTTCTTCTGCGATACCGCGGCCGATAGACATAATAAAGTCCACACCCGTAATATCAATATCATCTGCGCCTTCCGGTTCAACATAACGCAGATTCTGACTGCGGCTGGTCAGCGATGTCATATCCAATGATGAAATCGTTGGCGAACCAGCATCTTCAGCCTGCTTAAATACGCTTGGGCGGATAGTCAGTAATACACAGTCTTTACCTGGGAAGTCCACTTCCACATTCACCTTTTGGTTATAGGCGGCACGGGTTGCAACTAGATCGTCACCATCATAAGCGAGCCCAAATACATCACTGGCAAAACCATAATTGCCTTTACGAGCCAGCGTTGGCGCATAACCCAGACTATCAACAGAATGCGGCATCAATACCACAGATGGTGTGTATTTTTCCATCAGCTCTGACACGGCTGCTTCCTGAATATCGGCATCAAAATCTTCTGTTGCCGTTTTCACCGCCACCACTTCATCAACACCTGCGAGCGATAAAGCACTGGTGTAGTTATCCGCATTCATCCCCGCCACTGCAACGATGACCTTATCATCTGCATGTCGCAACTCCTGCGCAGCGGAGATCACTTCCAGAGAATTCGGGCGTAATTCATTCTGACGTGTTTCCGCCATCACCAAAATCGTTTTCATTAGAGTTCTCCTCTGTATTCTTTAATTATCTCAGCCAGTTTTGCGGCCTGTTCTGCGGGTGTACCCTCAATCATGGTCGCCATACCTTTTTCTGGAATGTACATACGACGTACTCGTGCAAAACTCGCATCGGCGCCCACATCCTCGGCACTTAATCCAAAATCACTCAGGCTGATTTCTTCGATAGGTTTAGCAGCGGCTTGTTTGATACCGCGTAAAGAGGCATAACGCGGTGTATTAATACCGAGTTGAATGGTTAAAACCGCAGGGCAACTTATTTCCACATCCTGTGCCATTCCCCCTTCAAGTTCGCGGGTGGCGACAGCTTTATTGCTGCCTGGCGTATAGTCCAGACCTGCTACCACGGCGGCATGAGGCCAATTCAGATAAGACGATAAAGAAATACCGGTCGAGCCATTTGCATCATCAGACGACTGCACACCGGCAAAAATCATGTCCGGTTTTTCTTGTTCAGCGACCGCGGCCAGAATGCGGCCCACGGTAATCGAGTCGGATCCTTCCATCTCATCCGACCACACACGAATTGCCCGGTCTGCACCTTTAGCCAGGCATTTACGCAAACTTTCCTCAACCCGATCGGGCCCAACAGACACAACTACCACTTCCACGTCTGAATCCGCGGCTTCTTTAATGTTCATGGCCTCTTCCAGGGAATAATCGTCCCATTCATTCAGGTCATAAAGCAGAAAGTCCTCATCGACGTCCAATTGGTCGTCACGAATTTCAAAGTCATCGTCAAGTGAGGCGACTTCTTTGACTGCAACTAAAATTTTCATGCTATTTCTCCTAACTTTGCTGTCTACATCAGCTTTATTTGCAGTGAGTTACTGCTGGTATTGCCTGGAAAACCAGGTAAAAAGGCTGAACCGAACCGCCGGATCCGGATCGTCATATAAGGTCCATTTGTCATCAGCACTAAGTGCTCTGCTTTGGATAAGCATCATGCGATTCAGGTAATACGGGTCATCCAGCAGAGGCAATAAGGTCTGACGAATCGCCATTTTGTTGAGAATGACCGCCCGCCTGACATCAGCACTGATTGAATAGCTCAATCGCTGTAGCACTTTCTGCGGTGTTTTTGGGTTGGAGGCGACACCACCAAGCACGTCGATATCGTCCATATCGGCAAGGATGATCAAGGTGCTGGCCGGCGTATTGGGCTGATTTGCTACCGCAGCACGTACCCACACTTGTTCATCGTTAGCGAGTTGTCTGAGCAGAGCCGAATTGGTTTTTGGGTTTCTGGCCACAGCGCGACGAACCTCTTTGTGCTCATCTTGTGACAAGCTGTACAGCTGTGAGTCACTGAGTTTTGGATTAAGAGCCACCCATTGTCTGACCCAATGGTCCGTATCGGCTATCAGACAATTCATCATCTCAGCCGTCAGGTCTTCTCTTGCCGCTACCACACGCCTGACATATTCGGAATCATCTCTAACCAGCTGTTCCAGTACCCAAGCGGGCAGATTTTTATGACTTGCCGCCGCTCGCCTGACTGAATAACCCTTATCCAATGCCAAACGTGAGGTCAGTCGTTTATCAATATGTGGATTTGTCGCTAAATGACGCAGGATCAGACTGCTTTCCTGTTTCGCGGCAAGTGTAAAAAGTGTGTCCGGACATGCTTTATGAGCCACCACAGCAGCCTGAACAAACTCATTACCACGTGCGTATAAACGCATTAATAAATCAGCGGATGTTGCTGGATGGCTGGCAAGTTCAGCATCAAATTGATCGGCAAATTTCTCAGCGACCAGCGCTAAGGTCTCGGCGTCAGTATTGGGATTTTTCACTACCGCACGCACTAAATCTGTCGCCGTGCTGCTATGCAAAATCTGCCACAACACCTCGGCACTGGTATTGGCATGCTTAGCAATCAGGGTGATAAAACTGATATCTGCTTCATCACGGTATAAATTGCTTAGCGTCTGAGTCTGTGTTGCCGGGTTTTTATCAATACGTAAGCGAACGGCCTCATCCTCTACATCAGCAAATAAGGCCAGCACTTCAGTAGGCGTGTGTTCCCAACGTGCCAGTTTAAGTACATCACGACGCTTTGCTGTCAGGAGCTTTGCCAGTGATTTTTTATCATCAATATCGGCCAGGCCATACACTGCTGCAGCGCTATAAATATCGCCGCTGTCGAGCGCGACTGAGATTAACTCAGCCGCAGAGCCCGGCATCGAATCATTAAGCTGCGTCTGCATCTTCATCAACAGAATCATCGTCAAATTCCACGCACTCAGTGATAAGCTCAATCAGCTCTTTCACTTCAAACTTGCCTTCATAACCGGCGGTTTTACGTGCGTCTTCAAACATGGTGAGATCTTTCGGACACGAAACGATAAATACGTCCAGATCCTCAATTTCACCGGCTTCATGAATTCGGTTTTCAGAGGGTTTTTGGATGCCAACAGGATCAGGAATCCAGATACGTCCACCACCGGCACCACAGCAGAACGAGTTATCACGATTACGTGCCATTTCCACCAGGTCACAACCGAGCATTTTGATAATGTCACGAGGCGCATCATAGCCTTTGTTGTAACGGCCTAAATGGCATGGATCATGGAAAGTGACCATCAGATCTAGCTGTTTTTTCAGCTTCAATTTTCCTTGTTCTAACAGCTGTTTAATCACCGTGGTGTAGTGGTTAATTTCAAACTCGCCACCAAAGTCCGGGTATTCATTACGGATGGTGTTAAATGAATGTGGATCGGTGGTGACAATGGATTGGAAATCACACTTTTCTAATGTGCTGATATTCGAGGTGGCCAGGAATTCATATAGCCCTTCTTCACCGACGCGACGAATATCATTACCGGCATTCATTTCGGCTTCGTATAACAAACCAAAATCAACACCAGCCTGACGCATCAGTTTTGCAAACGATTTGGTCACCACCTGATTGCGTGGGTCAAAAGACGCGTAATCGCCGACAAACCACATCACATCCACTGGTTCTTTACGGGCATCTTTGATGGTGAAAGGTAAATCTTTAGTCCACTTCGCCCGTTTACGTTTAGACTCGCCCATCGAGTTACCGTTTTTATGCACGGATTGCAGCGTTTTTTGCAGAATCGGCTCCATATTGCCTTCATCCACTAACTTACGACGCATCTGCACAATAATCGGCACATGCTCAACCGCTACCGGACAGATTTCCACACAGGCCAGACAGGTACGACATGACCACAGCGTTTCCATAAACACCTGACCGATATCTTTACCATGTACATCCAGCTCGGCTTCGTCCGGTAACTCTTTTTTCTGTAAGGTATTATTGGCAAACTCACGCAATGACAGAATCACATCACGTGGTGATAATGGTGCACCCACTGCATTAGCCGGACAGGCTTCATGGCAGCGGCCACATTTGGTACAGGCATCCAGATTCAGTAAGTTTTTCCAAGTCAGATCGGTAATGGTTTTAACCCCAATCTCTTCCTGATCTTCGGGCACCATCGGTAAACGACGACCGGCCATAGGGTCGCGAAACATTAACGACGCCGATGCCGTAAAGATATGTTTCACTTTGGTAAAAGGAATCAAAGCAACAAAGGTTAAAGCTATAAAGCCATGGAACCACCAGAGTCCGGTACGGAAATGCCCTGCCGCTTCCGGCCCCATGCCAAGAGCATGTAAGGCATTAGCAATCAGTGCACCCACTGGAGACCACCAGCGGTAATCCCATACAGTGGCATCATTCATCAACCAAATCAGACGTGAGGCTTCAAGCAAAAACCCCGTAATCAAAATGATGATAAAGCCCCATAAAAATGCCCAGTCTTCACGACGATAAGCACTGCGGTCGTAGTCAGGATCGGTCGGTTCACGATCGGGACGTTTGTAATCTAGTTTAGGTAATTTCAGCCATTTTCGGCGATACATCATGTATAAAACGCCTGCGATAACGGCTGTTCCGGCAATGTCGAGTACCAGTGAGAACCAGAGGTAAAAGTCGCCATACCAGAATTTAAAGCCAAATAATGGCTCTAAAATATCGTATTCAAGTGTGATGGTCGCTGTTCCTAAAAACAGCAAAACAAATCCAAAAAATATACCGGCATGGGCTTTGCCTGCCGCCCTGTCACGGCGTTTAATCGTGCGGTGTGTCAGCATGGTTTTGACCATGTCACCAAATCGTGCAAGAAATTCGCCCCAAGCCGCATCAGGTTGACCACGACGGTATTTTCTTACCTGAACGTAACAACCATAAATAAAGACGGCGATAGCGGAATAACCAAACGCATAAAAAAGGTAAATGGATGAGGTCTGAAAACCTTGAAATAAAATCCGAGTAATCTCTTGTGCTTCGTTCATGACACACCTGCAAGCTTTTTTGGAATAGGAATAAGTGATTGCTGAGGTTGGAAAAGCGTGCTGCCGTTAGCGACAGCACACTCCTTTTCCGGTCTAGATCTTGTATTCGATCTCGTGGTTACCACCTGGCATATGTGGTGTTCCCCAAGAAATCGTTTCGCGTTTGTACGGCAATGGATATTGAGGGTTATCTTCCTCGATTTCCCTTGCGATACGCTGGCCAGTAAATGTCGCATCAGCAATCAGACGAGGCGCTTCAGCATCACCAATCAGGTAAATACCTTTGATGCCGTTTTCATCCCATTCTGCTTGACGCTCTTTGAGTTCTTTGTACAAGGCATTGTCAGAAGAACGACCTGTCACCAGCACTAAAGAATCAAATTCCAACCAACGGTGAGTCTTGTTTTCTTCACGTGGGAAAACACCAGGACCACGATAGCTACGTTTAGAGCCATCACCCCACAGGTTATAGATTTCCAGGCGATTCTTCTCGATACGTGTGCAGAAGTGATCACCAATTTCTTCAATACCCAGCTCATGTAGACGACGCATCATGTTTGGATATTCCAGAGTAAAGTGCATGTAATTACCCAAATGAACACCTGATACAACCGTTACTTCATGGCCTTCAGTAGCTAATTTTTCAGCCAGACTTGGTGCCATGAAATAGCTGTCTGCATTCAAAATAACCACGCGTTTGCCAATTTTCTTCTCACCCGATAACACTTGTTCTGGTGTCAGTTGTTCTGGTTGAGACGCATCCGCACCTGGAATTGGTGCATGTGTCAGACAGTTATTACCATCACTATTCCAATGTGAACCAGTGGCGATAACCACTTTATCTGCACCGTATTCCAATACATCATCAGCGGTCAGTGGTTTCTGACCCAGCGCAATCACATTGTGTTTGTTTTTCTTAACCAACTTATCGAGCTGAGTTTCACGATAATCGCGGTGATATCCCCACTCCCCTAGTCCAGGCAGTGTGACAACCTGGTTTAGATGACCACCTACTTTTTCAGCTTTATCGTATAAGTGAACGGTGTAACCACGTTCCATCAATACACGCGCCGCTTCTGAACCAGAAGGACCTGCACCCACCACCAGCACCGAGTCTTCTGAACCTGCTTTGGCAAATTTCTCAGGATGCCAGCCGCGACGATACTCTTCACCGGCTGTCGCATTTTGCGTACAAATCATTGGAGGGCCACCGATTTCCCAACGCGAAATACAGACATTACAACCGATACACACACGCACATCGTCGTAACGACCTTCTTCGATTTTCTTCGGCAGGAATGGATCGGCAATTGAAGGACGTGCTGCACCGATAATGTCCACGATACCCTTGGTGACGATTTCCGTCATTTTTTCAGGATCGGTATAACGGCCAACGCCCAAAACAGGTTTCTTGGAAACACGTTTCACATGCTCAACCCAAGGCACAGTATGACCTTGTTGATAGAAACGTGATGGGCCAGCGTCTTCACCCCACTCAGCAATATCACCGACAGTGATATCCCACAGGTCAATAAAGTCATCGGCCAGCTCAATAAATTTGATGCCGTCTTCTTCTACTTCAATCTGGTCAGGGCCATAAATGGTGTCGATAGCAAAACGGGTTGCAATCGCACAATCATCCCCCACCGCTTTACGGACTTTTTCCAGTGTTTCCACCCAGAAACGAGCACGGTTTTCTAATGAACCACCATAACCGTCAGTGCGTTTGTTGTAATACGGGTTAAGGAATTGCAGAGGCAAATAGGAGTGAGCACCGTAGACATAAACGATATCAAATCCAGCATCGCGAGCACGGTAAGCGGCGTCAACATAGTACTGCTGCACCATCTTGATATCATCAAGATCCATCTCTTTACAGTAGCTTAATGTTTCAAATTCTGAGGCGAACTGACTAGGGCCACGAGGCGTTGCCCGGGTTTCCATATTCGGTGCATGAGCGGCGCCGTACCACATTTCGATACCGGCTAAAGCACCATATTTGTGAACTTCATCCGTCATCGCACGTAAATTACGGACGTCACCTTCATCCCAGATACGTGCTGACAGACGATGGGTATCATCTGATTCTGGATGGATTGAACAGTATTCGGTGTTCATTGCTGCCCAACCACCTTCCGCTTTCATCGAACGATGTGCTGCTTGGAAGCCTGGTCGATCTGAACCGGCACCAATGCAATGGGGAACCTGATAAAACCGATTACGCAATGTTTTTGGACCAATCTGAATTGGCTCAAAGAGTATGTCGTGCTTAGGATCGCGTGCCATTATGTTTCTCCCTATTTTATGAGTATTGGCAACGCTATTTTCAGTTCCACAGCCCATCTCAACAATTACTAAGAGGACTTACTTCCTAGGTAGTACGAATCTCAGAGGCAGCTGCTTTTTAGGGAGTATAGCCAACGATAAATTAGCCACGAACATGTTGAGAATTTATCAATTTTGATCCAAGTATCCTCTCTAAACATGACCAATTTCATTATTTAAAAAAATTGATTAAATTGAGAAACGTTGTGATGATGAGTGAAAAAAGATTAGACAGGTTCTCATTCCTTTTTTTAATTTAAACCATACACCAAGGGAATGAGGCAAGGTAATAAGCGAACACTCGAACCCTATTGATTCGTATCTATATATCAATTATCCGTTAGCTGAGAAACCATCATTGTTTGGCTTCAATCTTAAAATCGTCCTGAAGCTTAGCCCAATGCATTCTAAGGCCTTCTTTGTGTGCTTCGTCCATTGGTTGCATTTTCAGCGCTTCAGGCCATAGCTCTCTAGCTTTTGCCATTGTGTCATCTAAATGAGGCTTAATCGCTCGCCATGGAATGCCAGATTTCTCTGCCCATGACTGAAAATGAGTCATGGTGACGGTATACCATTCTTTGGTTTTACCGAGGTTGAGCGCATACTTGGTTTCATTTTCGATATACACACTCGTTGTAACGATATCGTATGCAGGAGAAAGTCGCGGCGTCACCTTATCAGGATACAAAAAGCTCCAGTTTTTTAGGTGTGCATCGCCATTTGCCAAAAGAATATTCACCAGTAATCGTCTTGCGAACTGTTGCACGTCTGCAAGGCCGTCGCCAGAAAAGTCATAAATGACTTTGCCGATATTCTCATAATTGGCTGAAGTGTATTTTTCGTGCGGGTACTTCACTAGAATTTGTGCAAAGTCTTCCATGTGAATGCGCTGGTCATCATTACGATCAAATCGCTTAATGGCAAAGGCTTGCTTTTCATCGGGTAAGTTAATTTGTGGCAGATTATCGAGCTTATCCAGGTCAACAAGTTTGATCTCAGGAATATCAACGCCGACCATACCCGCCAGTGACATAGCAGTGTATTCATTCAGTGGCACAAACTTGTGCTTGGTTGAGGGCGTTTTGATGATCCAATCACCCAGCACGTTGCCTTTAGATAAGTTATAGCGTCCATCCTTTTCCTTCATGGAAAACTTCATTTGCACGCCGGCCAAGGAAAACTTGTTTTCTTGGGTAACTTTATCGAACTTAACCGCCTTAGCCTTTCCGTGAGTGCTCAGGATGTAATCAGGAATATCTTCAGGTTCCATTGGCATAGCTTCGATTGCTCCCGGCAAGTCTTCGCCAAGGTACGAGAGAATGTGAAATTCATTATCAACGTGTACCTTCAGGCCTTGTGCAATCAGTTCGCGCAACGAGCCTTCTGGCAGCAGGTTTGAAAGCACAGGATGCAGCCGTTGATTCCGAGGCCATGGCTCGGCCATGAGTTTGGCTGCATTCGGAAACGAAGGGTGAGTGATAAGGCTGAATGTCGGGCGCTCAGGGTCATTTTTAAATGAGTCTGCAATGCTCAATACATTGCGGCCATTCTTAAAGCCGGCGAGATAGCCGACCAGTACGTCGTGGATGGAGAGCTGTAAGACGTTTACTTCATCATTGCTGTCTGTGCTCATTCATTTTCTCCCAACAATCCCTGCCATGGGTCATCAGCTAATGAGCTACTTTTTTCTTTGTCTGTCGGATGTGGATTGGTTGATGTCCCTGTTGGTGACAAGTTATCGTCAGCCAGTACTGCCAGCACAGCATTTAATTTTTCCTGAGGTATCAGCAGTAATTCACTTTTAAGCCCCTTGGCAATAAGTTCAAGCGTATCAAGACGTGGATTGCCTTTGGATTCCAACCGCTGATATTGCTGGCGTGATATACCAACGCGCAGCATCATATCGTGCTGCTTGAGTTCCAATGCAATACGGCGTTTTTTGATCTGTTCGAGTAGTGAATTCATAATGAAATATATAAGTTGCTATTTACCAATAAGAAACATATTAGTTTCTTTTTTACGTGTTAGCAATATATAAGTTTCTTTTTGAACTGGAAAGTGATTCTCCCACAAAAAGCAACATATAAATTGCTTTTATAGACATGCTTAGAAATCAAGGGCTCGGCAAACTGGATAAGTAGTTTCTATGCCTTATACCGTTCAATCAGATAGTTAACTAACTACAAACTGAATCCCACCCACCAGCAGCACGCTAAACAGCAAGACCAGGTAAGGCCACCGACCGGCTTTACGAGACGTTCCTGCTGTGTTGCCAGCTTGAATATCTTCCTGCATGGATTGGGGTAACTGACCTTTATCAATCAGGTAATGCCGCCAGCAAAATAATGGGATACTCAGGCTCGCCAGAATCAAACCACTCATCAAGGTGCCACTGCCCCATATATTGGCGCCCAACGCCATAAAGGTAATATTAAAAAACGCCATGACAATACCCGCAATAAATAAGACTTTCGGGGTTCGATAACAGCGTTTCCAGTCAGGTCTGTCGATACGGTGAATCCAACCGGCATTGAGAGTCAAAAAGTTAAAAATGATGTAACTGACACAAGATGCGGCAAGCAAAAATACATAATCAGACAGACTGAGTAACATCAGGTTAACGATAAGATTAGTCCACATCGCACGGGTCGGTGCACCGTGCTGATTTACCTGAGATAAATATTTAGGCAATAAGCCATCAATAGAACCCTGATATAAGGTGCGAGAAGATCCGGACATCGTGGTCATAATCGATAACATCAGTGCCAGCACCAGCATCACGACAAACATATCGACCATAATGCCGCTGTTACCCAAAATGCCGTAGAGCGCATTGGCAATGCCCATCCCACTATAAATATCGGCAGCTAACATGCCGTCATATCGTGCGGGCTGGATCACTTCGCCTGCGGCATTAAAATGCTGTGGTTCAATCATTTGTCCCAGCCCCATATGCCCCTGAAAGGTAAATGGAATCAGTACAAAAGCAAATAAACACAGCAAGCCTGAGTAGAGAATGGCGCGATAAGTATCACGGCTGGGGTCTTTAAACTCACGGGTATAACAGACGGCCGTTTCAAAGCCATACGTTGACCAGGCAGCAATAAACAGTGCCCCAGCCACTAAAGACCAGCCTTTAATATCCCAAACACCGGGTATTACATAACCATCAGCGTCATAGGCAAGCGCTGCTAATGGATAAAAATTACTCATGACCATATCACCAGTAATCAACGGCACAATGGCAATCAGCATCAATGGGGCCAGCCCGGACAGGCCAATAATCATCATCGCTTTGGCGGAGCGTAAAATGCCGCCGTTTTGAATAGCAAAAACCAACACCATTAATACGGCACCGATAATAAAGACGGCGTTGATTCGCAGACAAAGCCCGGCTTTAAGAAAGCTGAGATCGAGTAAAGTGATTTGCCAGGTATTAATCACCGCATCCGGCGGATAGGTCACGTTCAGAATATAACCGGCAGCCAGGGCAGAACCAATAGCCAGTACCGGCCCCCAAGCAACCCAGTTACACCAGATACACAGTGCGGCTACCCATTTACTGTAATTGGCCCAGGCAACCGAGCTGTGCACAGAGATACCACCGGTTTTATGCGGGAATAATCCGGCAATCTCAGCGTAGGTAAAGGCTTGTACAAGCCCGATAGAAATAGACACAATCCAGATTAACCAGGCAGGTTTACCGACTGTGGCAGCAATGGCTCCCATTGAAAATAACACTAGTGCCGGTACACCACTGGCAAGCCAGAAAGCACCGGTCCAGTCGATACTGCGGTGTAATGAAAAACGATTGTAGAGAGAAAGTGTTATCGGCCGCTGAGCTTTATTTTCCACCGTCTCTGACCTCACTTAATATTTGATGACACCATTGCCAATCAAAACAAGTAGTAACATACCACGCATCGTATTGTCAGTGATGGTTAACGCTAATCTGTATCTAACGACACTTCGGTGGGTTCAAAAAAACAGTCTTCCACCTGTTTTAGTGAGAGAGTTTCAGCCCGATGATACCCGATAGAATTAATAAGATACTGAACAGACGTGCAATGGTGGCTGGCTCAGATAAAAATACGATACCGAAAATCACCGTGCCAATCGCACCTATGCCTACCCAGACACCATAGGCAGTGCCTAGTGGTAACGTTTTCATTGCCACACCCAACAACCATAAACTCAAGGCAACGGTAACCAGAGCCAGCAGACTGGGGCCTAACTTGGTCAGACCTTCTGAGTATTTCAATCCCGCCGCCCAGACAACTTCCAGTAATCCCGCTACTACTAATGCTAACCAAGCCATATTAGCCCTTTTTATTAATCATTAATTGAGACCTAACCAGCCAACAACATTTTTTATACAACGTCTGATGCAGCAAGTTTTTCTGCTAAGTCATCTGGTAACACATAGTCTGTGACACTCAAGCCAAAGCCACTCATTGATGGCAGCTTTCTCGGCCAGGTCATCAGCCGCATTTCAGTGACGCCTAAATCTCTTAAAATCTGAGCACCAATGCCATAGTGTTTAAGCACATACTCATCAGCATAATTTCGATCAGACTGAATCAGTCGTTCCCATTCATCTTCATCACCATGAAGCAGGACCAGTACACCCGATCCTTGTTGCTGAATGTGCTGCATCGCCTCCGCCACGCTCCAGGTATGTCCGTGTCGGTCATAATCCAGCAAGTCCATACTATTAAACGGTGCATGCACTCTGACTAATGTTTCTTCACCAGCGACAGGAGTACCGTAGACCAATGCCAGATGTTTCATACCGGTGGTTTTATCTAAATAATCGTGGCGACGGAATGTTCCCAGCATGGTTTGCATTTCACGTTCATTTAAGCGAACCACATTTTGTTCATGCTGGTGACGATAAGCGATAAGGTCAGCAATGGTGCCGACTTTTAAATCATGCTGTTTGGCAAATTCGAGTAGATCGGGTAGACGGGCCATCGTGCCATCTTCATTCATAATTTCACAGATAACAGCCGCAGGTTCATGTCCTGCTAATGCCGCTAAATCACAGCCGGCTTCTGTGTGTCCTGCACGAGTCAACACCCCACCCGCCCGAGCCATTACTGGGAAAATATGTCCAGGGCTGACAATATCTTCAGGTGTGGCATTCGCTGCTACGGCTGCTTGGATAGTCACAGCACGATCTTGTGTGGAAATGCCCGTTGTGACGCCTTCAGCTGCTTCAATCGACAATGTAAAATTGGTTTCGAAACCCGCTTTGTTTTGCTTAACCATCAAGGGTAAGTTTAATTGTTCGCAGCGTTGCTCAGTGAGTGTCAGGCAAATCAGGCCACGTGCATGCATGGCCATGAAGTTCACTGCTTCAGCAGTGACATGACTGGCCGCCATAACAAGATCACCTTCATTTTCACGGTTTTCATCATCCATTAAGACAACCATTTTGCCCTGTCGAATATCCTCAATAATCGCTTCTGCACTAGCGATTTGTGCAGGTTGAGAATAAGACTTCAACTTAGATTGTGGCATGAGGATATAACTCCTTATAACTGATCAATAACGGCGTAGGCAGAATGATTATGGATAGATTCAAAGTTTTCACACTCCACACGGAAACCTGACACGGTTTCCTGCTGTGCTAATGCGACAGCAATATCTCTGACTAAATCCTCGACAAATTTGGGATTGTCATAAGCAAATTCGGTGACATACTTTTCATCAGGTCGTTTCAATAAACCATACAGCTGACTGGACGCTTGCTGCTCAATCAGCTGAATTAACGCATTCAGCGTCATATCTTCACTAATGCGGGCTTCAACCGTGACCAAAGAGCGTTGGTTATGGGCACCATAATCTGAAATTTTCTTGGAACACGGACAAAGGCTGGTCACGGGGATCTCAGCTTTTACGGTCAGCTCCAGTTTATCGGTGTAATCTGCGGTCAGTGTGATGTCATAATCCATGACACTTTTCACGCCAGAAACAGGTGCCGCCTTACTGATGAAATACGGGAATCGTAAGCTGACATGACCTTGTTTTGCACCCAGTAACTCCAACATATCGGCCATAAATGCAGGCATATTGCTCAGGCTGAATATGGCGTCAGGACGTTCCAGCAACTCGATGAAACGTGACATATGCGTGCCTTTCACATCAGCAGCCAGATGTACGTACATATTAAATTCAGCCACAACACGAATAGGGGTTTCTGTGGTTGACTGAAATAAAACCGGGTAACGGAGAGACTTTATACCCACTTTATCAATGATGAGTTGGCGTTTATCTGGCGTATTTTGAACATCTTCAAGTCGATGTGTTAAAGGCAGATTCATTATGTATCCTTAATTTTTTTGATTCACACATCGGTTGAATCAACTGAAAAAAACGGTGTGAATGACTGAAATTTTCAGCCATTCACCCAAAGGTCTCAAATCGCAATGAGTCCGAGGATAACCATGAAGAAATGGTTTCATCTAAAAACCAACTTCAGGTTCAGTATCACTTAGTTCTGGGGGTAAAAAAATTCCAAAGAAGGATTACTACCTTGGGGTTATACCCTTACCTATTGAGAGAAATTGGCTTGCTCCCAACGAATTCTGGCCCACAAGTAGGCATCCATAATCGATAATGCGTAAATAAAAATCCCACCAGCAAACTGGCCTATCACCGAAATACCGGGAGCAGCCATTTGGTAAGTGACCACGCCTAACACCAGCATAAAAAACAACATGGTCAAACCACGCATGGGATTGTGATTCACTACCTGTCCCACTCCCGGCAACACAATGGCAATCAACAAAACAAAGTAGGGATGCACAGGTCCCTGCAATAAGGCGCTAGGCTGCTTCATTTCGTACCTCACCCAGATGGTCTGCTAAGGCATCTAACTTGTATAACAAGCCCTTTATAAAGTTTGACTCAATGGGTTTGTCATCAAAATTAATCGCTCGCAGTAATAAATAATGTCCGCGGTCTGATTGCTTGGCTAAATACGTGAGTCGAATCGCACCAGGGGTAATCAACAGCTCTTTGCAGCGGTCATCAGCAAACAGAGCTTTCACGTCTTGATCGATGCTCGTTAGTGACGGTGGCTGGGTCTTTGTCATATAGCGGGCATGTTGCGGCCAGCCGCCTAAAGGCATAACGGGTTTTAGCCACAGCCATGATGGACTGAAACTCTCGGTATTTTGTGGTCTGGCTAAAATATCGATGGTCGCTCCACTGCTGTCTTTATGCTTTCTAAACAAGGTGATATGCATCCACATCACCGGTAACTTTCTGGCCGTCAGGTTATCGACCTCTACAGAAAGTTTGACTCTTGTATCATTCCAGTCGGCATATATGGATGAGTAGCCCTGTTCATCCGTTTTTGATGACGTCAAGTCAATTAAGTGATGGCAATCATCAAACACCTGACTTCGTGAAGCCAATACCTGCTGATGATGACGGCGATACATAACAAACAGACAGCTACTACTAAACAACACCAGCATCAGTGCATAGATGGCATCTGTATTCATTTAATATTCCTCTTTCGACTCAGAAAAAGTGTCCCGCAGCCATGACAGTACTGCGGGACTAAGGCTTATCTGACGATGGTTACCGGACAGTGAGAGCGCTGCACAATATGCTGCGCTATCGATCCTAATAACACTTTTGCAATGCCACTTCGTCCCACCGATCCGGTCACCACATGGTCATGCTCATGTTTCTCAGCATAATCAACAATGGCTTTGGCAATATCATGGCCGGATGCCGTGATGCAAAATACTTCCTCGAGTCCCTGAGAAGTCGCCCTGACCATGGCCTCACGTAGTTCCTGTTGGATTTGCGCATCAGCAGCATCCAGAATGCTCGAATCCCAAAAGTAACTATGTGAAATATCTTCACTGGTTGGTCTGAGGACATGGATAAATGTCAGCTTGGCACCGACTGACTTTGCCAGTTCGACAGCAAAATCCACCGCTTTCATCGCACTATGTGATCCATCAGTTGCACATAAAATATGTTTCATGCTCCTTCCTCCTAATAACCTTTAGGCCGCGGCCAAGGCATCGTAAATTGATCGCCCCGCTTCACGAACTGATAACGTCGTTTCACAAACCAGACTGAAGCCACGATATAAAACGCCATAATTGATAATAATGACGCCCCATACCCCAGGAAGGTCGCGAAATAGACCAAGGAACATAAACCCAGCAAGGTATACGCAGGAATAGGATGGAAAGGATGGATATAGCCCCGCTTAATCACATCCAATGGCCACATTTTTCTGAATTTGACCATATTGATGGACATGAAGGTGTAACCCAACAAACCAGACAGAATCGAGAAGGTAATGACCTGATCCAACAAGCCTGTGAACGCAAATGAAACAGCAATCGGAATCAGGAAAATAATCGATCTGAACGGTGTGCGGTAACGCGGATGAATGGCACCAAACCAGGTCGGCATATATCGATCCCGCCCCATGGAAAACCAGGCACGCGCCGCATCATTAATACAGCCATTAGCCGACGCAATCGCTGCGAACATAGTGCCGATAAACAACACCACCTGTAAGACCGGATTACCAATAATCGACGCAGCATCATACAACGGCGTGGTAGCCTGACCTAAATACTGCCAGGGCATCAGCCCGGTTGAGATATACCAAGTCAATGTCGCAGCGACTAATAAGGTTAAGATGCCACCAATCGTACCCAGTGGAATTGCCCGACCCGCACTTCTCACCTCTTCCGCGGCCTGACAAGTGCCTTCGATACCCAAGTAATACCACATACCAAACTGCAAGGCGGCAACCACCCCAATCCAGCCATAGGGTAATTCTGTTAACAGATCACTGTGTTTCAGAATATGACCAGGGTTAAGTGGATCAGCCCCAATAAATAAGGCCAGAATCGCCAGAAAGGCAAACAAGGTAATGACAAAATTTAACGTCAGCGTCATAAACACACCGCGATAATTCAGCCAGGCCAAAAACGAAATGGTCAGCACCACAAAGGGTTGTGGACTTAAATCAGGGTAGCCGGTTGCCGATGCCACAGCGGCCATCAAGTCCCCAACTATCAAAGCATCAGCCGCTTCCAGCATGGTGTAAGCCATGACCAGATACAAACCCACATTAAAGGCCATTAATGGACCGATAATATGTTTTGCCTGAGTGTATTGACCACCGGCTGCAGCTACCGTCGAGGTGACTTCTGAATCGATCATTGCCACACAACTGTAGAGCAAACCAATGACCCAACAGGCGATCAACGCACCATAGGCACCGCCTTTGGCAACAGAGAAGTTCCAGCCCATAAACTCACCGACCAGAACAATACCGACACCCAACGCCCAGATATGAAACGGGTTCAATACTTTCAGCATCGAAATCCGTTGTGATTGAGAAGAAGCTTCCTGACTCATGACTGTCCCTCCTCTCGCTCGAGTTCAGCCATCAGTTCATCAGCGCCTTCACGAGAACTCATCAATAAGGATTCATCAAATTGACGTGAGACACTGAACGCATCGACCAGAATCCACAGCAATAACATGGCTGAGATGATCCAGGCGGCGTAACTTAATATTTCCCAATAACTCATCGCTGATCCTCCTGCGTCGATCGCGAAGTCTTATCACCGAATTTTTCAGCAATCACTTCACGATATTGAGACTCGGAGACACGCAGCATAAAGATGAAATAGCCAATAATGACTAAAGCGGTAATGCCAAGCATCATGGGATCAATGGTGTAATCAAACTTGTCGTTGATGATTTCAGCCGCGGCTGTTTCATCAAACCCCAGCTTCTGCCATTGTTCCTGCTCAACAGGTGAGACGTTTAGGGATTCCCAGGAGATAACCTGAGATGAGGTGGTGTCGGTTGCTGATTTCGTATCAGATTCAAGAAACAAAGGGATATACAAACTGACATAAACAAGTATCAGAATAAAAAGACTATCAAACAACTGTCCCTTTTTAGACTGGACCTTTGGTATATAAGTAGACATAAGATTTCCTCATTAAAATCACCCGGCAATTAGCGCTTCGCTGCTCTATTTTCATCGAGATGTTTGATGTCCAATCCGTAGATATAGTCTTTATCTTCTGCGTAGTGCTTAGTCATTGCACCAACAGAAGCGGTATTGAAAAGGACGAGCAAGGCACTGGAAATAATCATGACCCAGCGGATAACCGGATCTTCCAGAATGCTTAAGATACTAATGAGGACGAAACCGACAGCCAGCCAGATGAGTAACACATCTGCCCATGCCATGATGCAGTCTCGTAGATACATATTTTGAATACGATTTTTTATTTTATTATTCATGGTTATATTTCTCTCTTCCAATAATTAAAAAATGATTTACACACTGTCCTCCTGATTTAACAAAAAAAAGAAAAAAACCGATGTCACGCAGACAAGGTGACTTAGTTTGACGGGGTAAGGATCGCAATAAGCCACGTTATCTTTGTAACACCGGTTTTTAACTATCACTGGCGCAACAACATTTTTTTAGAATGTATGTGTGCCTGGAATCCAGCTTGTGCCGGCTAATGGCACACGAGCCATCGCTGCAGATTCCACTGTTAATGCCACTAAGTCTTCTGGTTCCAGATGACGTAGATCGTTTTTACCGCAAGCACGCGCTAATGTTTGTGCTTCCAGCGTCAGAACACGCAGGTAGTTCGCCAGACGACGACCACCTTCAACCGGATCAAAGCGTTTCATGAGCTCTGGATCCTGAGTAGAAATACCGGCTGGGTCACGACCTTCATGCCAGTCATCGTAGGCACCGGCTGTAGAACCCAGTTTTTGGTACTCTTCTTCCCATTTAGGATCGTTATCACCCAGCGCCACTAGTGCAGCGGTACCGATAGCTACCGCATCAGCACCCAACGCCATACATTTCGCGACGTCGGCACCATTACGGATACCACCCGAGACAATCAGCTGAACCTTACGGTGCATGCCCATTTCCTGTAGCGCTTGAACCGCTTGAGGAATCGCTGCCATCGTTGGGATACCGACATGTTCGATAAACACGTCTTGCGTTGCCGCTGTACCACCTTGCATACCGTCGACGACGATAACATCAGCACCGGCTTTCACCGCCAGCTTCACATCATAGTAAGTACGAGTTGCACCGACTTTGATGTAGATAGGCACTTGCCAATCTGTGATTTCACGCAGTTCTTTGATCTTGATTTCCAGATCGTCAGGACCAGTCCAGTCAGGATGACGACACGCTGAACGTTGGTCTACGCCCATTGGTAATGTACGCATTTGGGCAACACGTTCTGTGATCTTTTGGCCGAGTAACATACCGCCGCCGCCTGGTTTTGCGCCTTGTCCCAATACCACTTCGATCGCATCTGCTTTTCGTAAGTCGTCTGGGTTCATGCCATAGCGTGATGGCAAGTATTGGTAAACCAGTTTGCTTGATTGACCACGTTCTTCTGGCGTCATACCACCATCACCTGTCGTGGTAGACGTGCCTACTGCTGATGCACCTCGACCTAAGGCTTCTTTCGCATAAGCTGACAATGCACCAAAACTCATACCGGCAATCGTGACAGGCGTATCAATAGTGATTGGCTTTTTCGCAAAACGGGTACCTAAGGTCACAGAGGTATTACATTTTTCACGATACCCTTCTAATGGGTAACGAGACATACTCGCGCCCAGGAAAAGCAGATCGTCAAAATGTGGCAGTTTACGTTTGGCACCGGCACCGCGGATATCATAGATACCCGTATCAGCAGCGCGACGGATTTCAGCCATCGTCAATTTATCAAACGTCGCTGACTCGCGCGGTACGGTCATGTATTTTTTCTTTTCAGTCATTTCTATTTCCTCGCAATATCAGCAATTAATAAGCACTCGCGTTATCAACTTTGAAGTTGTACAACTGACGAGCTGAACCATAACGTTTGAAGGCTTTTGGATCTTCATCCACACCGGCTTTTTCTAATAAAGCCGACAGTTCATCCAGGTGTTCCTGACGCATTTCTTTTTCGATGCAGTCAGCACCCAGTGATTTCACAGAACCTTTTACATAGATATGCACTTCGTAGAGCGAGTCACCCAGCGCATCACCGGCATCACCACACACCACTAGTGAACCAGCTTGGCCCATAAAGCAGCTCATATGACCGACATTGCCTTTCACAACAATATCAATACCTTTCATCGAGATACCGCAACGTGAACCGGCATCACCTTCAATCACCAAAAAACCACCATGCGCTGTCGCACCGGCTGCTGATGAAGCGTTACCTTTGACACGCACGCTGCCTGACATCATGTTTTCAGCAATGCCTTGACCAGCATGGCCATGAACGGTGATGTCGGCTTCTTTGTTCATACCCGCACAGTAGTAACCAACCGGGCCATAGATATCGACTTTAAGCTTCTGATCAAGTCCGACAGCGAGGTTATGCTCCCCTTTCGGGTTTAATACTTCCCATTCAGCAATGGTCAGTTCTTTGTTTTGATCATGCAGTGCCTGATTCAAGTCACGAACTGTTTGTTGTGCCAGATCCACCGTTTGCTTGCCGGATGTGGTCACTGATTCTGCTACAGATTTAGTACTCATTTATATTCTCCTCATACACCATTGCTTAGTGCGTAGTACGTTCCCAAACATAGACTTTTGAAGGCTCTGGTTCCCATACTTTGGCGTTTTCGATGCCAGGTAATGTTGTTAGCGCCTGATATTCAGAGGCCATAGCCACGTAATCATCTGTTTCTGCAATCACTGCAGGTTTACAGGCGATAGGGTCACGCACCACAGCAAAGCCATCTTTAGTGCCGATAGTGAAGGTAAAGAAACCATCCAGATCGTCTAAAGCATGCGTCAACGCTTCATTCAGACTATCGCCTTGTTGTAAGCGATAGGTCAGATAACCTGCTGCGACTTCTGAATCGTTTTCAGTTTCAAAGTGAATGCCTTCACGTTTCAGTTCCTGACGTAAACGGTTGTGGTTAGACAGTGAACCGTTATGTACCAGACACAAGTCCATGCCGGTTGAGAAAGGATGGCTACCCGCCATGGTCACAGCAGACTCAGTCGCCATGCGTGTGTGACCGATGATGTGGCTACCTTTCATGTTTTCCAGATGGAAAAGATTGACGATACGCTCTGGTAAACCGACTTCTTTCAGGATTTCAATAGACTTACCTGAACTCATGATGAGTACGTCCTGATGATTTTCCATCAGATAGTTCTCAACTGTTTCAGCATCAATATCGACTTTAAATACGGCTACTTTGCTGTTTTGGAACCAGTCGACTTTTGTATTCAGTTTGGCTTCAATTTCTTTTGCCAGTGCTGACCAATCATAGTTCTCATCTTCGTTGCGAAGCGTTAACTTCACCCCTTGATCCACTTCATCACCATAAACAGCAAACCCAGCACTATCAGGGCCACGTTCTGTCATTGCAATTAACATTGGTGCAAACAGTTCACCCAGACGGTCTTCGTATTTATCGTTTTTCAAATACAGGCCAACGATTCCACACATAACTATTCTCCTAACAACATTCCCTAGGGACTTTTAATAAAATTCAACGTAACGATTGATTTCCCAATCAGATACATGACGCATGTATTCCACCCATTCCATGTGTTTGAGTTCTAAGAACTCTTTAACAAACTCCTCACCCAAGGCCCCTTTAATCACGTCATCTTTCTCTAACGCGGTCAAAGCTTCATGAAGATTTTGTGGCAAGATGCCAATGCCTTTTTCTTCCAGCTCTTCTGGGCTTAAGTCATATAAATTGATGTCATAACCTGGACCGGCTTCCAGTTGACGTTCCACACCATCTAAACCAGCTGCAATCGCTGCTGCTGCCGTCAGGTATGAGTTACAAGTACCATCTGGCAGGCGTAGTTCGATACGACCATAAGGGATACGCACCATGGTCGAACGGTTGTTATTACCGTATGAAATATAGGCTGGCGCCCAAGTCGCGCCGGACAAAGAACGACCGACCACTAAACGTTTGTATGAGTTAACGGTAGGAGCTGCAATCGCTGATAATGCAGGGGCATGCGCCAGAATGCCTGCCATGAAGTGATAAGCCAGTTTCGATAAACCATGACCGGTTTCATCACTGTCATCATGGAATAAACTTTTCTCACCATCGCCAATCGACATATGCATATGCATGCCGTTACCAGGGCGGTTACTGAATGGCTTAGACATAAATGAACATACCATGCCCATTTCGTTAGCAATTTCGCTAGCAGCCATTTTAAACATCACATAGTCATCCGCACTCTTCAGTGCATCAGCATAGGTGTAGTTAATTTCAAACTGACCATTCGCATCTTCATGATCGATTTGGTAAATATCTAAACCGACATCAATTAAAGACTCAGTCAGTTTTTCAAGGAAACCGCTCTGACGTGTGATGCCTTTATAGTCATAACACGGTTTTTGCAGCGTATCAGTTGGGTCAAACGGATGTAGATGACCGAACTCGTCTTTTTTCAATAATGAGAATTCAGGCTCTAAACCGGTGTATAAAATCCAGCCTTTTTCAGTCAGACGAGAGATTTGTTTTTTCAGTACAACACGACTGTCATGGCTGTATGGCTCACCATTAACATGACCATCGCAAATTAAACGGGCATAGCCAGGTTGCCATGGCAATAAACTCAATGTGCTTAAGTCGCCCATTGCCATGTAATCTGGCCCATTCGGTTTAATACCCATACCCCAAATAGCGCCACCAGCAAAACCGGCACCGGTTTTAACAATGTCTTCCAGATGATCCGCTGGCACAGATTTGACTTTAGCCACACCGTGGATATCGACAAACTGAGCGAGCACATATTTCACATTGTTTTCAGCTAAAAACTTCTGCGCGTAAGCTATTTGATCAGCGAGCGAAGCCTTAGGGTCAAATTCATACTTCATAACATTTCCTCTGTTTGAATGATCAACACTTGGTCGTATCAATTGTTTTCGTAATAAAAACTGAACCCAATGGCACCGCCACCATATTCTTCAGTGATGCCTAATAGTGTTTTCCACAGATAGGGTCCATACGTACCATCACACCAAATGCGATAAACAGATTGGCCATTTAGCATCTGTCTCAGCAACGTTACCGATACACCGGCGATGACAGTCATGACAAGACGATTCTCTTCAAGTGCATCTCCTGACAGGTCGATTGCACAGACTTCAGAAAATAACTTTGTTGCCAGCTTGCCACTGACAATAAACGACGCATCATTGCGAATTACCTTATGGACACCGGCTTTATTGACAGGCAAAGCATTTAACTGAGCGACCAGTTGTGAATTCAGTGGCTCTTCGATCAGGTATTCACTGCCACCTAGTCTTAAAACCAACTCGCGTTTACCTTGTAGTGTCCAACTATTTTTTGCTTCAGGTAGTGTCAGGCTGGCAGCAGCTAACCACTCTGCTGCGTTTGGTCCTTTCACACCAAAGCGATTTAATGCACTCACATCACAAATACTTAATAACTCGTGGCGTGTTGCTTCAATAGCCTTGTCCGCTATGGCTATTGCAGTCTCCATGCCATTCACAAAACCATTGATGGGTTTCAAAGGGGCTTGAGAAAAAGCGACCGGGCTTTTAAAAATGTCGTTTTGCATGCTTACTCTCCGTTGTTATCAAGTAGGTGAAAAAAAGGCGCTTTAACGACTGTTGCTTCTACCATTGCACCGCTATCGGTACGAATAGAAAACGTTGAGCCCGGACTGCCCTGTTCTGGTGCAACAAACGCAAAACCAATGACTCTGTTGAGGTATTTGCTATAAGCAATACTGGTAACTCGACCTTTGATATTGCCGTCTTCAATCACCAGGTTGCATTCATTCGGCATCTCACCCGTAAAGTCTTTTTCCAGCACAAAGTTCACTAGCTTTTTGTTCAGTGTTTTCTTCGCGATGATCTTGAGACTGCGTTGACCGATAAAGAACGGCTTATCCATTTTCACCAGCGCTTCAGAATGTGCTTCAAATGGATTAGTCAGACCATCCGTATCGTGGCTTATCAAGTGATGCCCCATTTCCAGGCGAAGCAGACGCTGAGCATCTGTACCAAATGGGCGTATGCCGTGTGATTGTCCCGCCGCCATGATCTGCTTCCAAACATGCAAGCCCGCTTTGTATGGCACATGAATCTCAAAAGCCAGGTCGGCCACAAAGCTCACACGCATAATTTTGGCATCCACCCCAGCAAGCTTAGTTTGGGTCATATTGCCATCAGGTAAAGCAGCATCACTCAGGTCAGCTTGGGTCAGTGACGTTAAAATCTCACGTGATTTGGGTCCGGCCAAGGTCATGGCTGCGATGGCACCAGTCAGATTCACCAGAGTGACTTGCAAGCCCCACAACTGGACATTCCGTTGCATCTCACGGTAAACCGTTGCCGCATTAGACGAGTTGGTAGACACATAGAATTTTTCGGCTTCAACACGAACGGCTAGGCCGTCATCCAGCATCACACCCGCTTCATCAATTAACAAAGCAATGCGACTTTCACCGATTTTTTGTTTGCTGAATTTACCGGTATAAAAACGTTCCAGGAACTCGGTCGCATCGGCCCCATAGACTTCAATCTTGCCTAAGGTACTGCCATCGATCATGCCTGCCTGTTGTCTAACCGCTAAGGCTTCTTGTTGTACGTCTTCCATCGCACTCATCGAGCGACCAGCATATTGATAATAAGCAGGACGCATCCACACACCGGCTTCCATCATCACGCCACCATTGTCGACATGCCATTCATGCATGGCGGTATAACGATGAGGATGAAAACCGCGGCCGCCCAGATGACCAATTGGTGTCGGGTGGAAAAATGGTCGTGCCGTCGTGGTACCAATTTTCTCAACCGGTAACTCACGTATTCTCGCCAGAATACGAATGGCATTCATATTGGAATGTTTACCCTGGCTTGGGCCCATACCCACCGTGGTAAAGCGTTTCATCAACTCAATATTGTCAAAACCTTCTTTGGCAGCATTGATGAAATCTTTGACCTGAATATCTTCGTCAAAGTCGACAAAGTTTTTGCCTTTTGGATGCTCAACAATTGGATAAGGGTGGCTAGGTGATGCCATCTCCACTTTTGGCACAGTCACCACATCGACCGTTTTACCTAAGAAAGCGGCGGCTTCTGCTGCAGCACGCTGACCATCCAGTTGACGCGCTTTAAAATCAAATACGCCATTAACCTTACCTGCAGCAAAGACGCCTTCAGGTAATTCATCAGGTACAAACTGCTCGACGCTGTAGTCATAACGCATTTTGGTACCTGCCTGATACAGCAAGGCAGCTGCTGGCGCCCAGCCAGCACTCATCGCGACACCATCACATGCCAAACGCACAGTGTGACCACTGTCCGCGCCGGCACTAATGTCATCATAAGGGCAGACAGACACGGCTTTGACACCCAACTTGTCAGACGTTGGTATCACTTCATAAATACAGCTGGAGATATGAACAGCAATACCTAGATCTCTGACTTTCTGAGCCAGTTCACGTGGCGCGCCATTTCTACGCATATCAATAACAGCCACAACTTCGACACCAACAGACGCTAAGTCCAGTGCTGTTCGATATCCGTGATCATTAGCTGTAACAACCACACCTTTATTAAAAGGTTTAACGGCATAACGGTGAATCAAACGTTGTGCAGCTGATCCCATCATTACGCCCGGTAAATCGTTGTAACGAAATACGGGGGGTTGCTCGAAGGCACCAGAAGCCACAATCACTGTTTTCGCCCAGACTTTGGTGATGCCGTCTTTACCAACTAATGGCACCAATTTATCGCCATAAAAACCACCAGCATAAGCATCAGTGATTAAACGGATATTTGGGTTTGACTCCACTTTGCCTAGAAGGCTTATCAAGGTATCAGTTGTTGTCTGGTCACCCGCATAGTCATATGTGAGACTGCCACCCGCCTGCTTGTTTTCGTCAACAACAATAACATCCAGACCTTGCTCAGCCGCTTTAACCGCTGCTGATAATCCAGATAAACCAGCACCAATGATTAACACATCACAATGTGCAAACTTTTTCGGTTTAACAATGCGTGGGTAGTTAAAATTAACTTCACCCAAACCCGCTGCCTTACGGATTTTGTCTTCCCAGAAAGGAAACAGGCTTTTTGGTTTATAAAACGTTTTGTAATAAAAACCGACCGGCAGGAAAGGTGATAAATAATCGATATATTTGTTTTTATCTTTTAATACACCACCAATAGTATTGACGGCTTTGATATCCATACCATCAGCCACAGGCCACACGTCAGCACGGATATTGGTATCCACACCGTCGGTCATCATGGCGTTGACATCGTGGTTAGCAAAACTCAATACACCACGCGCACGGTGATATTTAAAGCTACGACCCAGCACATTAATACCGGCCGCCCACAGTGCACTGGTAATGGTATCGCCTTCATAACCTTGTACCGTTTGACCTTCATATTCAAACGTCAGTGGCTTATCTCGGTTGATCCACTCGCCTCGTTTCTTTGCAATACGGCTGGTCATTTAGCTTCCTCCTGACCCAGAAGATAAGTACGGCTGACCTTATCAGTCATCGTGTTACGTTCAGCGATAAACCAAGTACCGCTCGGTGCGTGGTACCACCATTCTTTTTTCACACCTGGCGCGCCATTGCGATAGTGCACATAAGCTGCCCATTCAGAATCTGAACACGTGTCAGGATTGGGCATATTTCGATATTCTCCGCCGTAGGTGAATTCACTCATCGGCCTGATACCATTAACGGGACATTCAAGTAGTTTCATAGCCTTACTCTTAACTTAGTGACCAACTGATGCTGCGCCTTTTTCACCGGTCAGCTCATAGTCTTCAAAACGTGATAATCGGAATGATTTGATAAGGTCAGGTGTCATATCTTTTGCAATCGTCTCAGCCATGGTTTTGCCACTGATAGGTGTGGCTTTGAATCCCCATGTGCCCCACCCAGCGTCCAGATAAAACCCTTCAACCGGCGTTTTACCCATAATCGGTGCAAAGTCAGGCGTAATGTCAGCCATACCCGCCCATTGACGGACCACTTTGACATTCGATAAAAATGGGAACATATCGGTGATATGTGTGGTGAGTCCTTCCACGAAATCCAGTGATGAACGTGTTGAATGGAATTCATAAGGATCTAATGAGGACCCCATAACCAGTTCACCACGGGACGACTGGCTGACATACACATGCAGGCTGCCTGATACCAAAATCGTGTCGAGCCAAGGTTTCATCGGTTCTGATACACAGGCTTGTAAAGGGTGAATTACAATCGGCGTATCCAGATCCACCATCTCAGTGATACGTGGCGTAAAGCCTGCCACTGCAGATAACACCCGATTGGTACTGATGTAACCTTTAGATGTATTCACACCAACTACCTTGCCGCCTTTAGTATCAATGCCGGTGACTTCAGTCATCTGGAATATTTCAACACCCATGCGATCAGCTTCTTTGGCATAACCCCATGCCACGGCATCATGACGAGCCACTGAACCTGGTGCATGATATAAGGCACCTAGGATAGGTGCTTGGCCACTGCAGGAGATATCCAATTGCGGACACGCTTTGGATATCTCCTCAGGACCGACGACATAACTCTCAACCCCAACATGTTTATTCACTTCAGCACGCCAGCGCATAGTACGCATCGCTGATTCGGTGTGAGCTAACGTGAAGTGACCACGTGTGGAATAAAACAGGTTCAGGTCTAACTCTTCTGATAAGTCTTCGTACATTTTGACGCTGGCATCGTAGAAGTTAACCCCTTCCGGCGTCAGATAATTTGAACGAACGATGGTGGTATTACGGCCAGTATTGCCGCCACCGATATAGCCTTTTTCTAATACGGCTACATTGGTAATGCCATAGTCTTTGGCTAAGTAATATGCCGCCGCCAAACCATGTCCGCCGCCACCGATAATCACGGCATCGTAGGATTTCTTAGGTTCAGTACAGTCCCTAAAAAAGCGTGGTGCCGGGTGTTCACTACTCAGACCATATTTTAATAGCCCTAATGGCATTCTTAACCTCCACTCGTGATGCTCTACTACTAAAGGGGTAGTTCAATCTAACCCTTTCTAGGTAAACAAAATTTCATGTGATGAAACATGGTTCTATTTACTCATGCTGAAAAAAACATGTCAATAACTTTGAAACTTTTTTTCACAATAGGAAACATTAAAGCCGGATAAATAAAAAAACCTCAGGTATAATCAGGCAGAACAGCCTAAAAGAAGATGGAGTATTCTTGCCGTGAGCAAACAGCAACCAATCGTGACGACTGAAACTGCGACACATCAGTCGTTAGATAAACATCTGGGAAATACGCTACGCCATATTCGCACTGAAAATGGATTAACCATTGCGGATGTCGCTATGCGAGCCAATGTCAGTCGCGGTATGTTGAGTAAGATTGAGAATGGACTGACCTCACCCAGCCTGGAAAAACTGGAACACCTTGCCAATGCTCTTGGTGTAAAGCTCTCACGGTTATTTCACGATTACGACACGCCGATGGGCGGTGCTCAATATGTGAAGAATGGCGAGGGAATGGAAGTGGTTCGCCGCGGTACCAAGAGTGGTCATACCTATCAACTATTAGCGTATGACACCGGCCCGAAAAAACTGTTTGAACCGTTTTTGATTACCTTAAATGAAGAAAGTGAAGTCTTTGATCCCTTTGAACACGCCGGTACTGAATTTATTTATATGCTGGAAGGGAAACTGGAATACACCGTAGGTGATGAGCGTTTTATTCTTGAGCCAGGTGACTCTCTAACTTTCCACGCTGAGCAACCTCACCGACCGGAAACAAAACTCAAAATGCCAATTCAGTACTTAGCCATCATCTACTACGATAGTCTTGATGACTTTGAAGACGATAGTTACAAAAGCTAGTTTTTTAAGTACTCAGGTTCAGTGTAAAAAATGGCTTACTTTCTAATATTGGGCTGTAGTGTGGTAAGGCCAAGCTAATAGTTTTTAACCTAAGCCCATATATCTTCATGCACTAAATCAATCATACCAATCGAGTCTGACCCT
>NZ_DDNT01000010.1:0-89138 GCF_002341285.1 Methylophaga sp. UBA2513
CCTGGCTACGAACCAGGCGGTCGCACGTTCGAATCGTGCCGGGCGCGCCATCTGTCTTTATCGTTAAACCTCTACCCCTTCTCCATGCCTCTCCTAATATAAGTTAGTTAAAAACTAGACTCACAAAGCTGATTAACGCGACTTTTATTTTCCAGTTAAGCAATCAACGTCTGCCATATTTCTCAATTGATGCTTTCTTACAGCATCCGTTTTGTCATCCAATTAAGAAGATACGGAAAAATTGTTGGCTGCTCTCATTCTTATATAAATAAGAGCCTATTTATACTGATATGACGCGTTCAGTAAATCGTTGCAGATATTAGGGGCCGAAAGGATGCTTCCTTATATGTACTCATCTTTAAAGCTACTGTCAGCTGTTTACATAAATACTTGAACTAACATACGTAGCCCGGTTATCAACAATACAACTGCAAACACTTTCTTGAGATTTCCAGCATTTAATTTGGCTGCTAAGGTAGCGCCAACCGGAGCAAATAATACCGTCAGCGGCACAATACATACAAAGCCGATGATATTCACCAGACCAAATGTGCCTGCAGGGGCATCTAATGGTGTGCTCCCGATAAACAACATGGTAAGAGCGCCAGGTAAGGAGATAATTAAACCTATGGCTGCCGCAGTACCCACGGCCTTGTGTGCGGGATAGTTATATAAAGTCAGTAATGGCACGGAGAGTGTGCCTCCGCCGATACCCACCATAGAGCTAAAAAAGCCAATAGCCGAGCCCATCACTGATTGACCCAGCTTGGCGGGTAATTGCTGAAATAAGGCAGATTTATTTGTCCTTATCAACATATTCAATGCTGATAAGGTCGCAATAATGCCGAATAATGCTGTCAGCCACACTCCATCAACACGTGTCACCAACCAACTTCCTATTAAATCACCAACAAGAATAAACACAGCCCAACGCTTTAAAAGAGCGAAATCGACATTACCTTTCTTACTGTGTGAATAAATCGAGCTGAGTGATGTTGGCACAATTGTGGCCAAGGATGTGGCTGTTGCAATGACCATGGCAGAATCTGGCGAGACGCCAAAGCCTTGAAACAGAAAAAACAGCACGGGCACAATGACAATGCCGCCCCCTACTCCCAGTAATCCTGCCAGCACGCCAGCAAATATGCCAGTCGCCATCAGGGCCAAAAATGTGGTGATATTTGTTGTTATGAATTCAAGCACACTCGTTTACTTCTCTATGCGATAAAACACTCGTAATCAGACCATGAGACTGGTATGGCCTCATGGGTTTTACATTTACGTTTAAGACGACAGTTCATTTCTGATGATGTCTGCTCCAGCACTCAATGCCTTCAGCTTGCCAAGCGCCAAGTCACGTGGCAAAGGGGCCATACCACAGTTCGTACAAGGGTAAAGGTTTTCGGCATCCACAAATTGAAGTGCTTGTCGCAGGGTATTCGCCACCTCATCTGCCGTCTCTATGCTGCTGCTCGCCACATCGATGGCACCCACCATAATCTTCTTACCTCGAATCAGTTCGATGAGCTCCATCGGCACATGTGAGTTGTGACATTCTAGAGAAATCATATCAAGACTGGACTGTTGTAGCTTGGGAAAGATGGATTCATATTGTCGCCATTCTGAACCTAATGTTTTTTTCCAGTCAGTGTTGGCTTTTATGCCATAGCCATAACAAATATGAACAGCTGTTTCACAAGTGAGTCCTTCTACAGCTCTTTCCAGGGTTGCCATTCCCCAATCATTCACCTCATCAAAAAATACGTTAAAAGCCGGCTCATCAAACTGAATAATATCGACTCCGGCCGCTTCGAGTTCTTTTGCTTCTTGATTCAAAATTTTGGCAAATTCCCAGGCCAGCTTTTCCCGGCTTTTGTAATGACCATCATATAAAGTATCAATCATGGTCATAGGACCAGGCAGTGTCCATTTAATTGGCTGATCTGTTTGTTCACGCAGAAATCTGGCATCTTCGACAAAAACAGGTTTTTGTCGGCTTACCGCTCCTACAACCGATGGGACACTGGCATCATAACGGTCACGGATCTTGACTGTTTCACGCTTATCGAAGTCGACCCCATCAAGATGTTCAATAAATGTGGTCACAAAGTGTTGGCGTGATTGTTCACCATCACTGACGATATCAATACCAGCACGTTGCTGTTCATGCAGTGACAGTTTTAAAGCATCGTGTTTACCATGGGCTAATGCATCACCTTCTAATTTCCAAGGAGACCAAAGCTTTTCAGGTTCTGCCAGCCAAGATGGTTTCGGTAAGCTACCAGCTGTTGATGTGGGTAATAGTTTTTTCATAATCATAATTTCTATATTGTAAGTAGACTAGGAAGCGTAATTCTCAAACCATTTCTGTAGCACGGCCTGATATGGTTTGATGAAATGCTCTTCTGCAAATTTGCCTTGTTTAACAGCTAACTGACTGCGTTCTTCTCGGTCATACACAATTTGTGTAATTGAGTGATCAGCATGTCTCAGATTAGGCTTGTAGAGATTACCCGCCACGGCATTGGCGTTATAAATCTCTGGTCGGTAGATTTTCTGAAATGTTTCCATGGTGCTGATCGTGCCGATAAGCTCAAGGTTGGTGTAATCCGTGAGTAAGTCGCCAAAAAAGTAGAATGCCAATGGTGCCACACTATTTGGAGGCATAAAGTAGCGAACTTTAAAGCCCATTTTTTCGAAATATTGTTCTGTGAGAGACGGTTCATTAGCGTTGTACTCGACTCCTAGGATGGGGTGCTGATTTTCAGTGCGCTCGTAGGTTTTATTATCAGACACGCTCAGGCAAATCACTGGCGGTTTATTAAAATTAGCTTTGTAAGTATCTGAGCACACAAAATCTTTAAACAACTTGCCATGAAGCTCACCAAATCTATCCGGAATGGTGAATTGAGACCGTCCTTTATTATGTTCCAGCAGTAACACACTAAAATCATAATCTCGTACATAGGATGAAAAATTATTACCGATGATGCCATCGATACGCTTGTTTGTTTTTTTATCAACGATATAGGTCTTCAACATTTCAATAGATGGAAAGTGTTGACCATTGCCTTCAATATCAATGTCGACCGAAATGATTTCAAGCTCGACAGCATAACGTTCCCCTTTAGGGTTATCCCAATTCGCTAAGGCATTGAAACGACTGTCTACCATTCTTAAAGCATTACGCAAATTCTCCCGGCGTCTCTCTCCTCTCGCTAAATTAGCGAAGTTGGTCGTGATCCGTGTGTTATCAGAAGGCTGATAATTCTCGTCGAAACGAATGCGCTTAATCGTATACTCAAAGTCTGTATTCATCGTGATTCGTGTCCTGTTAAATGCAATATCATCTTGATTCATTTCACACGCTGATCGCTGCTTATGCCTAATAGTTGTTTCCAGCTTCAATTAGGTCTTACAAAATCACTTGTGCTTTCAGCGGTGAGAGAAGTTATACAGGGACTTACACATGAATAAAATTGATATTATTTCATATATCGATTAATTAAATTCATGACTTAGATAAACAGAACTGATTATCGAGGGTTTATGGATAAAACACAGACCGCAAATGTTGCCGACCAGACATGACATTTATTCTCTCAATTCCATCCATCTGAGTGGAAAACGAATCTAAAGCGCACGTATGAAAGGACAATGTTGTGGACAGTCAGATGGTGGAGACACTAAATAGCGTGCTGAGATAATAAGCCTGCGGCTGTCACGAGGAAGAAAAATCACTATTACAGCCAATAGAGAAGCCAGACTTTTCGATGAGGCTATGACGTTTATTTACCCGTGCTGTTGAGCGTGACAATTTGTGTCTCAATGACAGTCAACCCTGATAGTCTCTCTGTCACCATCAACTTCATAGCATCTATATCAGCAATACAATAAAAGCTGATTATCAACCGGTTTTGACTGGACGCTGTGTCAACCTCAGTGGTTTATCAAGCCCATAGGATGATTATAACTACGCGCTAGCTCTATAAACGCTTTGAGGTAGGCAATATCCTCATCACTATCACGCGTGCCCAAATAGATTTGTTTAGCTATACCAACTTTACTCAAACGCACCACAGCAAGCGGCAGTTTAAGACAGTATTCTTCTGCTAACCAGCGAGGCAAGGCAGCCACACCGCGTCCAGATGCCACCATTTGCAGCATAATTTCAGTTGTCTCACTGGTTTTATGCTGTTTAGGTACGACCTCTGCCGGGTTGAGGAAATGGGTATAAATATCGAGTCTATTCGTGGCCACCGGATAGGTCAGTAATACCTCATCAGATAAATCTTCTGCCCGAGCATAATCACGTTCTGCTAATGCATGCTGCCGAGGTACAACAAGCACTTGCTCATAATCAAAAACAGGCGTGAAATTCAGCCCTTTTTTATATAAGGGATCGGGCGTGACTAATAGATCGATTTCATAATCGAGCAGCGCCCCCACTCCACCAAATTGAAACTTCTGTTTCACATCCACATCAACATCTGGCCAGGTATCTAAAAATGGAGAAACCACTTTCAATAACCATTGATAACATGGATGGCATTCCATCCCTATTCTTAAGGTCCCACGCTCGCCATGAGCAATCTGCTTAAGCTTATCTTCTGCGTAATTAAGTAAAGGCAGCACTCTGTTAGCAATATGGAGTAAATAACGACCTGCTTGTGTTAAACGCAAGCTTCGTCCTTCTCGCAACCAGATTTCAGTACCCATGTTATCTTCCAGTTTTCGCATGGTATGACTGAGCGCTGATTGTGTGACACATAAAGCTTTAGCGGCTGAGGTAAGCGAGCCATGTTCTTCAACAGCATGCACAATTTTTAGGTGGGTACGTTCAATCATAAGCTTCATGAGTAAAATTAATTGGTATGTGAAAATATACCATTTTTATTCATTGTTTAAGTCATTTAGACTATGGATATGATTAAACATGTACTGATGGATTTATTGAATGAATGATGCTGCCCATATTCGCACCTATCCGGTCGTTGAGTACTTTTGCCAAGTTAAAAAGCTAAATGCATTAACGGCAACAACCTTTGAGATTGATTTAGAAGCGCCTGAAGGGACTGAGTTAGAGTACGCAGCAGGTCAGTACTTAGCATTGGAATTAGACGTGAATGGTGACGGTACACCACAATCATTGTCTTACACGATTGCAAACAACATTGATTCCTCTCGTCCACGCCGCTTACAACTTTTTATTCAGAATGGCAGTGAGTTCGCTAATAAGATCTTAAAAACACTGTCATCCTTGTATGAGAATACTGAGAGAGTGAAGGTCACTTTAGCAATGGGAAACGCTTTTCTACAGACTGATCTAGCATTACCTCATCTATTAATTGCAGCGGGCTCAGGCATTGCAAAAGTTAAATCAATTACCGAAGAAATCATTAAGCAACAGCCTGATGCAAACGTGTATATATATTGGTCCAATAGACAAGCGAATGAATTTTACCTGCTGGATACGTTTGAACATTGGTCCAATCAGTACAGAAACCTAAGCTTCACACCAGTATTAGAGGTGGCTGATCCAGACTGGCCGGTTCGCTCTGGTTATCTTTATCAAGTGATTCAAGAAGACTTTGACAAACTGAATGATGTTCAAGCTTATCTCTGTGGTTCGCCGCAAATGGTCTATGGCACAATCGATAGACTTGAACCGAAAGGATTGAAAGAAACGAATTGTTATTCTGACGTTTTTGAATATATGCCAAGAGATAAGTTTACATCGGCTAAAGGTGAAGATTAACAAGCCATGAGGGCTTGTTTTGCTTGAATCATTGAGGATTAGCCTTTTGCCCTTTGGCTGAAGAAAATCCTGTTTAGCCACTTAACTAACATCGGGATGAAATTAGTTATCAGGGTTGATAAGAATTTTTATATCATCAGCTTTGATGGCAGATGACTCATGGATAGCAAACTCGGGATGAATGGCTTTTTTGACTTTGTCTGCAATCAGTTGTGGCTCAGCATTTTCTTCAGGAGAAAAGTGTAATAAAGGTATTTTGGCTGCCCTCAAGGCATTATCGATAAAGGCATTGTGCTGCTTATCAGGCTGAGCATCCGAGCTATTATTCAGTTTAATTGCACATAAAATCTCTGACGTCTCTGTATCACTAAGAACAAAATCCACATACATCAACTGAATATATTGGCTCGCTTTTTGGCTGGCAGACTTAGATTTGGTGTGTTTCACCGTCAATAAATCAGAGAGACGGACTTTGAAAGCAATGTCATATTGCTCATTTACAGCAAGCTGAAGTTTGTGTTTAAACGCTCTCTCTGTGGGCGTATACAAAGATGGGCGCTTCAGATAGGGATAAACCTTCATTTTTTCAAGCTGTTTATTATCATTCTTCATCAACGAAAGAAGCAAAACGGCAACTAATATAACAACAAACAGTGAAATGAAAACAAATGACATTGAGATATCCCAGTTGAAAATCGGATCTTAGAATATGTTGTCATCGCTCAGCAATAGATAAAAGCCTCACTACATGAACATCCAGCAAGAATTTGTTTTATAACAAGATAAAACATCGCTACAGACTATGAGTACTTAAACGAATAGAAGATAGAAACACGTTAGCGAAACAGTCACTCCAATCAGAGATAAGCCAGACTCATCTGTCTGATCATAAGCTTAAGACACTTTAAATTGTCTCACCATATTAGTGAGTCTTTCACTGAGCTGAGCAATTTCCTGACTAGCTTGTGATACCTGCTCTGAGCCTTCTGCCGTATTTTCTGATACCTGTTGTATGTTGAGAACATTGTTATTAATTTCATTCACAACATGACTTTGTTGCTCGGCAGCCGTGGCGATCAGTGTATTCATCTCGGTTATCGAACTCACAGAATTTGTTATCTCATTGAGTGAGTTGGTTGCATTCACGGCCTTAGCAACTAAGCCCTCAATACTGGTCTTATTCAACTCCATTGAGCTCACAGCATTATCTGAACCTTGTTGGAGAGTGAGAATCAGATCTTCAATTTCTTTTGTTGAGTCCTGGGTTTTTTGGGCTAATGAGCGCACTTCATCAGCCACAACAGCAAAACCCCGTCCCTGATCACCGGCCCGGGCCGCTTCGATGGCCGCATTTAACGCCAGTAAGTTGGTTTGTTCAGCAATATTTTTGATTACATCCAGTACAGTCCCAATGTTTTCACTATCAGACTTTAACGTTCTGATGACCGATGTGGATGAGTTAATTTCGTCCGCAAGATTGTTAATCGAAGCGACGATTTCTTCGACAACTTGTCTTCCAGACTCTGAGTCTTTATCGCCTTTGATGGCAGCCGCTGAAGCTTTTTCAGCACTATTGGCCACTTCCTGAACGGTCGCAGTCATTTGTGTAATTGCTGATGCGACATGCGTTGTTTCATTTTTCTGTTGTGCAATATTCTGATTAGTTGAACGACTGACTACCGACGTTTCTTCGGCTGCTGTCGATAATTGTTCAGAAGCGTCAGTTATGCCCATCACCAGTTTTTGTAATTTTTCGACAAAACTATTGAAGGCATTGCCCATCGCACCGACTTCATCTTTACTGGCAAAATTCATGCGTTTTGTTAAATCATTATCCTGAGCCATCGTCGTCAGCACGCTCATGACACCTTTAATGGGGGTAACGATATTGCTGATAATAATTTTGGAAATGAATATACCAAGAACCAACGACACCACCGCCATCGCAATCAGGCTGAGTAAACTCGAACTATGCAGATCCTTGACGTTAGTGACCGAACGATTAGTAATGTTATCAATACTGGCTTGCATGGCTTGTAAGCTTTCAAACAGCTTGGCTTCAATAGCCACTAACTGAGCTTGTTCGTCTTTTGAGAGATAACCACCACCTGACATACTGCCACCGCGCTTAATAATTTGAATCGCGCTATCGACATACTTCTGATAATTAGCCTGCTGCTCAACAACTTTAGCCGTATTTTCTTCCAAACTCGCCACATCAGCCTGGAGGTCAGCATCTAACGCTTTGTCTTTGGATGCATTCAGAATGGCCACAATATCCTGCATAGCCTGATTAGTTTGCAGAGTGATATTGTCGATCTTGGCAAAATGCTCTTTAATGACTTTTCTTCTGGCACCAGATTTGGCATCAATCATTAGTGTTTGTAGTTCAGAGGCCTTCTTTAGCTGGAGCTGGCGGGCTTCAGCCACATTCTTCTCAAGCGGTAACGACATTTGATAGATGACAGAAAATTCGCTTGAAATGTCATTCATTTTAAAAATAGCAAAGGCTGAAATCAGCAGCTGCGTTAGCCCAAGAATAACCACCACACTGAAAATCTTTTTCCCAATAGGAAGATTCTTAATAAACTGCATTTCAACCTCATGTATCTACAAATCGTCTGAATTTAGCCTGATATGAAAATTTCATAGCATTACCAGGAATTATATCGGCCTGATTTCCAAATAATGAAGCACTTTTAGCTCATCGTGTCTTAGTTTCTGCCTAATGAGCAATATCACTCATCATGTATCTGTCTTAAGCATCTGTTAACAAAAACAATTCAGACTGACGTCCTACTTTATATGACTAATCCACTCTCAAGTTAGACTGGATCTATCAATAACGCTCGGATGTTCCATGTCAAAATATAAAAACAACTTATTCTTCGATCTTTATTTTATTTTTAGTTCGGCATTCATTTTAATGCTTTTACAGACGCTACTAAGAGGCGTTCTGTTATGGCGAAACAATGATCTGGCAGCCAGCATTCCCAGCCATGATCTTATTCATGCTTTTCTTACCGGGCTTCGCTTTGATTTGATTGTCACTGTTTATGCGCTGCTGCCATTAATAATTGGCTTACTGTTTAAAAAAGGTTTAAGCAACCGTAAAGCTTATACAGTCTGGCTTACCTTTGTTTCCAGCGTGATGATCTTTCTCGCTATCATTGAGCTCGACTTTTATCATGAGTTTCATACACGGCTGAACAGCCTGGTTTTTGAATATATGAAGGAAGATCCGGCAACAGTATTAAGCATGATTTGGTATGGGTTTCCTGTCGTCACTTACCTAATCATTATCGGTCTAATGATCACGGCATTATTTTTTATCTTTACTGTAAACAGCCGGATTAACCAAGCTAAGTCCACTGATAAAACTCGATACAGCCTTAGAATGACGGCATTTCTCGTCGTATTGTTAATATCAGTCGTGGCCGCACGAGGCACATTACGTCAGGGACCACCACTGCGTTGGGGTGATGCCTTCCAGAGTAATTATCTTTTTGCCAATCATTTGGGCTTAAACGGGGTTTATACATTAGCTAAAGCCGTTATCGGTACCAAAAAAGGTGATAATAAATGGCTCAAGAAAATGCCATTAGCTGATGCCGACAGTACTGTCGAGGAAATGATTCTAACGCCATCTGATCAACTTATAGACCCCGAGTACTCACCAGTATTACGTAGTTATCATGCACGTGTGGGTTTAACCCAAAAACCATTAAATGTTGTGTTCATTCTGATGGAAAGCTTCAGCGGTGAATATGTCGGTGCTTTAGGTCATGATGAAGGCATCACACCAGAATTCGACAAACTCGCCAAACAAGGCCTGTTATTCAATCGCTTTTTCTCAAACGGCACACACACTCACCAAGGTATGTTTACTTCATTAGCGTGCTTTCCTAACTTGCCTCACTATGAGTATTTAATGCAACAGCCTGAAGGCAGTAACCATTTTTCCGGTTTGATACAAATGACAGCCGACAGAGGTTATCAAAGTATGTACATCTATAACGGTGACTTTGCCTGGGATAATCAAAAAGGCTTTTTTGGTGCCCAGGGTATGCAGCATTTTATTGGCAGACATGATTTTGTGAATCCTGTTTTCTCAGATCCTACCTGGGGCGTATCTGATCAGGATATGTTCGACCGAGCTACCGAAGAGTTACAAAAAATGCCTAAAGACAAGCCATTTTTTGCTTTTTTACAAACCTTATCTAATCACACACCTTATGCCTTACCTACCCCACTTCCTGTTGAAAAAGTGACTGGTCACGGTGAGTTGAATGAACATTTAACCGCGATGCGTTATGCCGATTGGGCTTTGGGCCAGTTTTTCAAAAAAGTGATGAAGTCAGATTATGTCGATAATACGCTGTTTGTTTTAGTAGGCGATCACGGCTTTAGTTCCCCTAATCAGGTCACCGATATCGATATGCTTAAATTCCATGTGCCGCTATTAATTATTGGTCCAGATGTTGTCAAAAAATATGGTCACACTAACTCAACGGTCGGCGCTCAAGTCGATATTGCACCGACAGTCGCGGGTTTAATGGGTGGAGATACCACTTATAACTGCTGGGGCCGTGATTTATTAAATATCAATGACGCCGGATTTGCTGTTATTAAACCATCAGGCTCAGATCCAACCACAGCTATCATTGATGATAATAAAGTGCTGGTTAAATCAACAGACAACAATGCAACGTTATATAACTATGAGTTATTACCAAAAGCTTCTGCAAACACGCTTCATGACGCTGTTGGCACAGAGAAACTGGAGCATCGTTTAGATGCCTATATTGTATCTGCCACATCGACTTTATTACGAGGTAAAGCCGGTATAAAAACACCAGATAACCGCGTTGCTGTAAATTGATCAGCCTAGCGAATAATTGCCATCCTTTTTATATTTAGTTATGTTGTGCACTAGTTATTTGTAAAGAGGATGAATAACAATATGAAAATAAAATTCCTGATCATTCCATTGTTGATGACAGCATTTGCTGCTCATGCTGATAGCTCCACAGTCGATGCAGCAGTAGGTGGTGGCATCGGTGGTGCTATAGGCGCTGCTGTGGGTAATGAGGTGGGTGGTCGCGAAGGCGCAATGATTGGTGGTGCTGTAGGTGCAGCCACTGGTGTCGCCGTTAACACTGATGAAGAAGGTCACAGCGAACATCATGACAAACGTCATCATGAAAACCATCAGGGGCATTTCTGCCCGCCTGGCCAAGCAAAAAAAGGCAACTGTTAGTTATCTGAAAAAGCCGTCATCAATGACGGCTTTTTTATATCGCTTATTTATTCAGCAAATACTTACGCCAAGATCTGAAAGATGTAATGTCGGTCGCCTGCTCAAGGCCATAAGACTCACAGATAAACCCTGTAACCCAGCGTCCATCTTTTACTTCAAGCTTGCCCAAACCTAATGGGGCTGCAATGCCTGCCAGAAAAGAGCCTAACGTTGCTGTGGGTAAAGACCAAAGTTCAATTTCAATCTCTGTCCCATTTTCATCACGAACCAGTCCAGGTCTTTTGGGCGAACCACCCGCTAAGGCATAAAGCTTATAGGCATTAGCCGTTACCGTTTTCTCTAAAAAGACACCGCCTCGCTCCGTTAATTGATAATTAAGCGGTTGTCCCTGCAAATGTGCTCCACATACGGCGACAGTGATGCGATCACCACAGCTTGAGATAGCCGCTGATGAATCTGGGCAGGCAACATCCATCGCACCTAAAGGCAATCGTAATGACTGCTGCATCAAATTGGCATAACTTAATAATCGGGCATCACTAAAAGCACGTGAAAACAAAGTCACACCAAACGGTAAACCTGATGAAATAAATCCTGTCGGTACCGCTATCGCACTGCAATCAAGCAGGTTCATAAAGTTAGTGTAATGCCCCAGATTGCTATTAAGTTTTATTGGATCTGCCTGTACCTGCTTAATGCTATAGGTGGTGCCAGCTGTTGGCGTCAGAATAAAATCATAGCTTTCCAGCGCATCTCTTACCTGCTGCCGGCAAGCCTGTAACTTATATTCCGCTTTAAATAAGTCATCTGCTCGGGCATCTTCCTGTGTCGCAAGAATATCCTGAATGACTTGCAGCATAGCTTGTCTGTCGACGCCTTCTGTTGCCACACGACGTTCTGCCACCCAAGGGCCTTCATAAAGCAGTCTGGCCGCAGTAAAGAATGGTTCGAAATCGATAAACTGTTTCTTACCACCCAGACTTTCCAGATGTTTTACCGCTTGTTCAAATTGCTCAGCATATTCTGCATCACCAAAGAAATTCAGCTGTTCAGATTTTGGCACAGCAAAACTAAACGTACTCTCGGCTAACTGACCGTAATTACCTTTATTGGTATCCAGATTGGGTCTGGCAAAGGCATCATTGGTATCAAACTCAGCGGCGACATTAAATACCGTATTGGCATCATCGGTGGTTAAGCTGAAAATAGATACACAATCCAAGCTACGACAGGCTGGTACGACACCATCGGTACTCAATAAACCTCGGGTTGGTTTTAAACCAATCAGATTATTAAAGGCGGCTGGCACACGTCCTGACCCAGCGGTATCTGTACCTAATGAAAAGCTGACTAAACCTAATGCCACAGCAACAGCAGAACCTGAACTGGAGCCACCAGAAATATAGTCTTTGTCAAAACTGTTATGGCATGGCCCCCATTTTTCAGGTGAACGTACGCCTACCAGCCCTGTAGCAAACTGGTCAAGATTGGTTTTACCTAGCGGAATCGCTCCGGCATCAATCAATTGCTGTACAACAAAGGCTGATTTATCGGGCGTGTAAGTATAAGCCTCACAGCCCGCCGTGACAGGGAACCCAGCCAACTCAATATTATCTTTGATGGCAAAGGGAATCCCAAATAACGGTTTTTCTTCAATACTGCTGTTTTCCAAAGCATCCAGATAAGGCTGAAGTTGTTCCATACTGAATAACTCGATCCAGATATTGTGATCAAGGTATTGCTGACAACGCTCTAAGGCATTCTCAATAACTTGTTTTGGCGATAAATCACCAGTTTGATACGCCTGCTGCAATGCCGCAATGGTCATATTTTGTTGTGACATTATTCAACCTCCAACACTAATAAACGGTCACCCATACCTACTTGTGATCCTGCTTTTCTGGAAAGTGAAGTCACTTTACCTGCCTGCGGTGCTGTCACCAGAATTTCCATTTTCATCGCTTCTAAAATCATCAAGGTGTCGCCTTCTTTCACGTCTTGCCCCTCTTCCACTTCGATTTTCCAGATACTGCAATTCAATGGGCTATCCACTGATATCGCATTGTCTGCCAGAGGCAATAAAGCTTCATCCACGTCGGCTTGTTGATCACCACTATCAAAATGCAATAAACCATCACGTTTCCAACGTTCTAATTCTTCATTAAAGGCTTTCTGACGCATGCTGGTGAACGTATCAATTTCATCTTGATGTTGTTCAATAAAGGCGTTGTAGTCTTTTAAATTGAAGCGTGTTTCTTCAATCTTGAGTTCATAGTTACCATGAATAAAGTCACGACGAATCTGCATTAACTCATCATGGCTGACTTCATAAAACTGAATTTGATCAAAGAAACGTAATAACCAGGGCTTGGTAAATTCTTTGGTTGTTTCGTAACGATTCCACATTTGCAGAGTACGTCCGATAAACTGATAACCACCCGGCCCTTCCATGCCATACACACAAAGATACGAGCCACCAATTCCCACTGAGTTTTCTGCGGTCCAGGTTCTGGCTGGATTGTATTTTGTCGTTACCAGACGGTGTCGTGGATCCATTGGCGTCGCTACTGGGGCACCGAGATACACATCGCCCAGTCCCATCACCAGATAGCTGGCATCAAACACGATCTTCTTCACATCATCTACTGAATCAAGACCATTGATACGGCGAATAAACTCAATGTTGTCAGGACACCATGGGGCATTTTCTCTGACCGATTGCATATATTTTTCGCTGGCTAAACGGCAAGCTTCGTCATCCCAGGAAATAGGAATATGCACAATACGCGTGGGTAAATCTAAGTCATCCACATGCTGGATATCTTTCTCTGCCTGTTTTAATACAGTCATTAAGTCATCAAGAGATAACACCATACTGTCATAGTGCACCTGCAGCGAACGGATACCTGGCGTCAGCTCTAAAATGCCCGTCACCGCCTGTTCCTGTAACCACAACATTAAGGCATGTACTTTAAACCGCAGATTGATATCTAAGGTTTGCTCACCAAATTCGACTAAGAGATAGTGATCCCCTGCCAGTCTGTAGGTGATATCCATCCCTGATGAAGCATCTTTGCTAATGGCATGCACAGGCGTATCAATAACGGCAGGCTCTACGGATATTGATTGTTGACTTAAACCATCAATCGCCTGATTTTGTGCACGCTCTAAGGCATTGGCTGTTTCAATCGATACAGGTATAAAGCGAACGGTATCTCCTGCTTTTAACTGGCCCACTTTCCATAAATCAGCGGTAATTACGGTTGCCGGACAAACAAAACCACCCAAAGAGGGTCCATCTGGCCCAAGAATAATCGGCATATCCCCAGTAAAGTCGATAGACCCAACAGCGTAGGCATTATCGTGAATATTAGAAGGATGCAGACCAGCTTCGCCGCCATCGGTTCTTGCCCATTCTGGTCTTGGCCCAATCAAACGCACGCCGGTACGACTGGAGTTGTAATGAATTTTCCAGTCTGTGGAAAAAAACATCTCGATATCATTATCAGTGAAAAAGTCGGGTGCACCATGTGGCCCGTACACCACATGAATATCCCAATGATGCTCAATTTCAGGCTGTAAAGCAGCTGCCATCACCGCATTATCAGCGACTTGCTGTTCAGGCAGAATATGTAATACATCCCCTGTTTTTAAGGTACGACCGACATGTCCACCAAACTGACCTAAAGTGAACGTAGAACGTGAACCTAAATATTCCGGACATTGAATACCACCAGCCACTAATAGATACGCTCTAGCACCCGTGCCTTTTACCTGACCTAATTTCAGCTTATCACCGGCTTGTACTGAAATAACTTGCCATGGTGATTGTTTTTCACCATTTAACTCAATACTCAGTTCAGCGCCAGTCACCACAATACTGGTCGCTACGTTAAAGCTTAGTTCAGGCCCAGACAAAGTGATTTCCAGACCCGCACAGGACTCATCATTACCTAATAAACGATTACCTAAACGGAATGACAGACTGTCAAATGGCCCAGACGGCGGTACACCGATATCCCAATAACCAACACGTGCAGGATAATCCTGAATCGTTGTCATAGTGCCTGGTGACAGGACATTGATCGTCGAAGGCTGATAGACAAAACTATCTAAATAACGCGTGGTGACCGCCGCGTTTAAGAATGCATCATCTTGTAAAATCTGACCGACATAATCGGCATTGGTCTCAATACCGTAAACCTGTAACTCATCCAGGGCTGCCAGTAGTTTTGTATGAGCTGACTCACGGTTATCAGCATGGCTGATAATTTTGGCTAACATCGGGTCATAAAAAGGAGAGACTTCGATACCGGCTTTCACCCAATAATCAACACGAATGGCCTCACTCTTTGGCCAGATGACTTCTGTCAGTAAACCTGAAGACGGCTGAAACTGTTTATGCGGATCTTCAGCATACAATCTCACCTGAATCGCATGGCCTTTAGGTTGAGGTGCTGTAGCAGGTAATTGAGACTCTTTCGCACCGACCTCGACCATCCAGCGAACCAGATCGACGCCGTAGACTTCTTCCGTGACCCCATGCTCAACTTGCAACCGGGTGTTTACTTCCAGGAAGTAAAACTGTTGATTATCGGCGTCGTAGACAAATTCCACGGTACCGGCACTGCGATAATGAATGGCAGACATCAGTCTGACGGCGACTTCCTGCATCTCAGCACGCACATCATCAGGAATATTAGGTGCTGGCGCTTCTTCAATCACTTTCTGGTTACGGCGTTGACTGGAACAGTCTCGATCCCCGAGAGCCAGCACATGCCCTTCCCCGTCACCAATCACCTGCACTTCGATATGACGGGCACGAGTAATAAATTTCTCCAGAAATACCCCATCATTGGAAAAGTTATTAGCACTGAGGTTTTTAACTGAGTTAAACGCCTGACGTAATGAAGCTTCATCATCACAACGGTTCATACCGATACCACCGCCACCAGCAGTAGATTTGAGCATGACGGGATAGCCGACATCATTGGCTTGGGTTACGGCATCTTCTAAAGAGGTTAATAAGCCTGTGCCTGGTAATAAAGGCACATCGTTCTCTTCTGCCAATGCCCGGGCACTGTGCTTCAGGCCAAACGACTCCATCTGTTCTGCAGTGGGGCCGAGAAAAACAATACTATTTTGTTCACATAAACGAGCAAACCCTGGGTTCTCACTGAGGAAACCATAACCGGGGTGAATCGCTTCAGCACCAGACTGTTTGGCAATCTCAATAATGCGTTGTTGATTAAGATAAGTCTCACTGGCACGGCCTTCGCCAAGTGAGTAGCTTTCATCTGCAGCACTGACATGCAATGAGTCTCGATCAGCTTCGGCATATATAGCAACAGCCTGAACATTCATCTCATGCAAAGTGCGAGTAATCCGTGTCGCTATGGCACCACGGTTAGCAATTAGAACTTTCTTAAACATGATGGGTATTCCTAATCTGGGTCGTCCCAGCAATTAAAGCGTTGTTTCAGGTCGTCCCGAAACATAATCCGTATTAGCTCCAGATAACCACTTCTACAGGGGTTGGGTTATAAGCGTTACAAGGGTTGTTCAACTGTGGACAGTTAGATATCAGCACAATCACATCCATCTTCGCTGTCATTTCTACATATTTACCGGCTTCTGAAATACCATCAGCAAAGGTCAGTTGACCGTCTTCTGTTACAGGAACATTCATGAAGAAATTAATGTTATGAGTGATATCACGTTTGCTGACACCAAAATGTTCATTTTCAGCGACCGCCAGCATCCAGCTATCACGGCAGGCATGCATGGTCTTTTTCTCCAGTGAATAACGTACGGTGTTAGATTCTGTGGCACAGGCACCGCCCAGCGTGTCATGTCGGCCACAGGTGTCTGCTGTAATTTCTAACATAGGATTGCCAAGATTTGACAACAGGGTTGTTTCTGCAGTGAGATAAACATTACCTTGTTCACGTAACGTATCAATTGCACTGTATCTTTCACTGGGATCAGCCGCACTGTAAAACAGGGTATCAGCGGCCTGATTACCATGTGAATCAACAATTCGCAGCGTTTCGCCGGCTTTGAGCTCATGCATCCAATAATCGCCTGCTAACACTTCTTCACGATAGCTGGCTAGTTCAGGGTTTAAATTACTTTCTTTAATCACAACAATATCCTTCCCTAATTAATGATGATGACCGCATTGATGGTAGATACGGTTATTCTCAAAACCACGCTGATTCTCTGCACAGTGATTCACGCATTCGTCATCTTCAGTCACCGGTGCAGATTCTCTTAACTGATAGATAACGGGATGTTTGGGGTAGGCTTCAGCGGTATTCATCGGGTGTGGGCAGGTATGGAAGATAACCAGCGTATCCATCTCAAAACGTAAATCGATGAAGTCACCGGCTTTACTATTGTTTTTAACAAACTGCATATTGCCATCAGCATCGGTTTTGACCTGACTGAACAAATTCAGATTGGCCGCCATATCACGACGGTTCATGCCGTATTTGGCTAACTCCACCAAAAATGCATGTTCGCCACTTAAGGTCCAGTCATTTCCCGCTTCCTGATAACTTCTATCAGCCCAACGGTTTTTCATTTTCTCAGTGGAAAGGTTTCCGCCTACAGTATCGTGCCAACCAACGCTGTCATCGATGATAGAGCAAAATACATGTCCCATATCTGAGTACAAACAATGGCCTTTCGTCAGCTTGAATGTATGTTGACATTTCAAGGTGTCTGGCGCGTTGTAACGCTCCAGCTTATTCATCGGGTTGTAGAAGAGCATACCGACATTCGCACCGCCCTCTTTATCAATCAGACGCAGTGTTGTGCCCTTTCTGACTAACATTGACCAATGCGTGCCACCAGGCAATGTATCCTCATAAATCACATCGTTTTGTTTCTCGCTCATACTGTTTCCTGCTTTTGTTTCATTGTGTTTGAGATGTCATCCAAAGTGGATTTCCTTGTGTCACCGACGGGAATATCAAAAGTAATGGATGCCCCATATCGATTTGGGTTATCTGGGTCTTGACGGTGTTTATCGAACACCAATAAGCGAGTGCCCAAATAAAACCCTTCGGTTAAATCATGGGTAATCATGAAAATGGTGATACCGGTTTTTTGCCAGATATCTAAAATCAAGGCATGCATGTCTGAACGAATACCAGGGTCAAGCGCCCCAAATGGTTCATCCAGCAATAACACTTTCGGTTGTTTGATTAAGGCCTGGGCAATCGCTAAGCGTTGCTGCATACCGCCAGATAAAGAAGTGGGATATTGATTGGCGACATGACCAAGCCCGACAAGTTCTAACATTTCCTGAGCTTGGGCACGGACCTGTCGACGCTTGCTGCCAAAACATCTACCCAATAATTTTGATTGACCAAATTCCACACCCAACATGACATTTTCAATTACGTTCAAGTGTGGAAAAACAGAGTAACGCTGGAAGACGATGCCACGGTTAGCATCGGGCTCATCACGAATGGGATCACCATCCAGTAATAATTCTCCTCGAGAGGGGTTCTCTGTGCCCAGCAGCATTTTCAGAAAGGTGGTTTTACCACAGCCTGAAGCGCCCACCAGCGTTATAAACTCCCCTGCTTTCACTGTCAGGTTGATATTTTCGAGCACCACATTATCGCCGTACTCTTTCCATAACTTTTTCAGTTCAATATTCTTCATTTAGCCCCTCCCTCTGTTTGCTGCCAGGGGAAGGCATATAAGGACAAACGACGTAATAGATAATCAGTCAGAAAGGCCAATAAGGTAATCCACAATACATAGGGCAAAATCACATCCATCGCCAGATAACGTCTGACTAAGAAAATACGATAACCAAGCCCTTCTGTTGCCGAGATGGCTTCTGCGGCAATGAGAAACAGCCAAGCCGCACCCAGGCTCAAACGCACAGCATCAATCAACTTTGGTAAGACCTGAGGCAGCACTACCCGCACAATCAATTGCCAGGTTGAGGCGCCTAGGGTTTGTGCCTTGATGATGAGTTCTTCAGGCAGGGCCATAACACGTAGCTGCACATCACGAATCAGAAAAGGCGTGATACCCAGTACGATTAAAGTAATTTTAGCGACTTCACCTAAACCAAAGATAATAAACAGGATAGGTAGAATGGCTAATGGCGGTACCAGTGATATGACGGTAACAACCGGTGCAAAACTGGCACGAAGTAAAGGGATAATGCCAATTAAAATGCCAACGACCAGACTGATAAGTGCACTGATACCCACACCGATCCCAAGCCGTTGCAAACTGGCCAGCGTATCAGCCCACAGAAGATAATCACCGGTACGCTTACTCGGCTCAAACGCCATGGTGTGAATTGCATGACCGAATGCTTCAAATGAAGGCATCAGTTTATCGTTTGGATTCACCGCCAGGCGTTCATTCGATGCGACCAGATAAACCAGTAAAATCAGGATAAAAGGTAAAGCACCTAATAACCATTTACCGGCTTTACTGGGCTGCTGATTGATAAGTCGTTTCATAATGATTCTCGGACTGATGACGGTTACAGAGAACCGTCAGCAGCCATAGACATGAAAGATGAATCAAAACGCAGTTTTACATTAGTCGAATTACCAACCACGTTGCCATCTGGGTAAGCGATACCAATAAAACCAGCATCCATCGCACCTTCACCTAAAAGCCCATGTTCAAATGAAAACTCACTGACATATTTCATGGTTTCAGGTAATTGCTTGCTTTCAGCAAAAGCGACTGCCTCTTTTGCTTCATAAAACATATTGGTCGCCGCCAGCTGTGATTTATATCCTTCCAGATCAGTACCCGATGCTTTTGCCATAAAACTCAAAGCATCAGTATCTTCAGCCGCCATACGCGCCATGATTTCATACCAAGCGCCGGTTAATGCTTTACCGAAAGCGGGGTTATCTTTCAGCGTTTCTGTATTGACAAGCAACATATCAATGATTTCACCCGGAATTTGCGAGGAATCAAACACTTTACTGGTGTTTGGCATAGATGCCACTTCAGATAATAGCGGGTTCCAGGTAACGGTTGACGTCACATCATCCGCGTTAAACACACCGACTAAGTCAGCATCTGATGTATTCACGACTCTGACGTCACGCTCGCTCAGACCAATGGTATCCAGTGCACGTGCTAATAAATAATGTGAAACAGAGAGTTCAACGAGATTAACATTTTGACCTTCAATGTCTTTTAAGCTTTTATCATTGCCTTTAAGAACAATGCCATCATTACCGTTAGAAAAGTCACCCAGGATTAACGCTGTCGAATCGACACCGCCCGCAGCTGGAATAGTCAGGGCATCCATATTCGTCATAGTACAGCCATCAAACTGACCAGCCGTATATTGGTTGATGGATTCTACGTAGTCATTGATTTGCACCACATCAATTTCAATGCCGTATTTATCGGCCCATTTTTTGACGATACCGGTATTTGCCGCATAGTCCCACGGCATCCATCCGGCATAAATTGTCCAGGCAATACTGAATTTATCTTTTTGTTCAGCATTTGCTGAAAAGGGAACGACCAGGAGAGAAAAAGAAAGCAGCAAGAAGCTGATAATACGAAGATTGGAGAACTTCATGAAGTTACCTCACAGTTAAGTTAGAAACACGGTGCAAGAGATGTTTTACAAAAAACAATCTCCCGGGCTTTTATCCCTCCGTGTAACCTTCACTGTGAAGGTCGGTTACTCTCGGTCCAGACATCATCGTTGATCGGAACCCTAGAAACCTTATTTAGTCGACAGTAGTTGGTAAACCACCTCAGCACTTAGCGCTAATAACGCAGATACCATGCCAGTTCTATGACTATCAGAATAATTAATGTGTGATCATCAACTTAGCTATTTATGCTAAGTCTATCTCGACCTCTCAAGTTGCACCATAATGGCACACCCATGATTTCATGCTCACCGTAATGGTGCAATCAAGACTCACCTGAACTTTTTAGCGAGATGAAAACCGGGTAATCATATTCAGTAGATTTTGTGACTCCTGAGCCAGATTTTCAGCATGCACATTCACCTTGTTGGCATTATTCACCACCATTTCAGCATCTGAACTGATTCTGACCACATTCTGATTAATGTCTTCACTCACCGCGCTCTGCTCTTCAACCGCAGTCGCAATCAAGGTGTTGAGTTCATTAAGTTTCTCCACACTTTCTTTAATAGAGCTCACAGAGTCAATAGAACCCTGAATATCCTGACGGCTTGAGGAGGCAGTATCTTTAGTCGTTTCCATACCCTTCACCACTTTGACGACAGAGCCATCCAGTTTAGAAATCAGGTTCGAAATTTCTTGGGTCGATTCCTGGGTTCGGGTCGCCAATGAACGTACCTCATCAGCAACAACAGCAAAGCCTCTACCATGATCACCGGCTCTGGCGGCCTCAATCGCGGCGTTTAACGCCAGCAGATTCGTTTGTTCAGCAATGTTACTAATCACATCTACAATAGGATTAATCGCACTGGAGTCAGATTCCAGTGTTTTAATATAGTCACTGATAGTATCAAAGGCTTTATCTAGGCTGGTTAAGCCTTTTACTGCTGTTTCAGATTTAGCCATACTTTGTTGCGTTAACTCATCAACATGATTCGCAGACTGAGAAGCCAAGCTAGCATTGCGTGCCACCTCTTGAATCGTGGAAGACATTTCTGTCATGGCGGTCGCCACCTGCTCAGTTTGTGAGGCCTGAGAATTAATTGATTCCATAATGGATTGTTGAGACTGATAGGTATCGCCAGCCGACTTATCAATATTCCCAGCCGAATCTTTCATTCTGACTAATATAGTATTCAATCTGGCATGAAGTAGTTTATTGACAAGAACAAGTTGAGCCACCTCATCATCCGCACCAGTGTAGACCATGCCCATCAGTGGGTTGTTGACCTCATTATTGGCTTCTTTAATCGCTCTATCGAGTGATGCAAAAATCCAGTTCTTGAGCAGAAGATACGTCGCCAGTCCACCCAACACAGCGATGAGCACTGGCAGGTAATAGGGCAATTGCTGAATGACACTGACTTGATTCAATACACTGGCGACAAAGGCACTCAGCACTACTGATAAGGTCGTTTTACTTTTTAAAGAAAGTCGGGTGAAGATATTACCGAGTTTAGGTTTTTTACCTTCGTTGATTTGTTTATAAAGCTGTTCTGCCCGCTTCACTTCCTGTTTTTTGGGCTTACTACGAACAGACTCATAACCTATCACTTTATCGCCATCAAAAATCGGCGTGACATAAGCATCCACCCAGTAATAATCGCCCGTCTTTGTGCGGTTTTTAACCATGCCCATCCAGTGTTTACCCGATTTTACAGTAGACCAGAGATCAGCAAACGCGGCTGGAGGCATATCAGGATGACGGATGACGTTATGATTCACATGCATTAATTCATCTGTCTCAAACCCACTGACATATTTAAATTCGCTATTAAAGCTGGTTATGATGCCTTTGAGATCGGTTGTAGAAATCAATGGGTTGTCGAAGGTAATTTCTTTATCCGTTACCGGCAGATTTTTTTTCATTGTACTTCACCCTGATGAAAGTGAATGGTAAATACGTATTGCATTTACTGGTATCGGCAGCTCACGGTTCTAACTTAAATGTTAACAACAAATTAATGCATAAGCTTTTTAGTTCGCAAGGTATTGTTGTTTTTAGACCGTAAAAATATTTAATAGGACACAAGCCATATCAACAAGTTTTAATAAAAATATAGGCTTTATGATAATTGGTAAGTCATATGAAAGCACCTCAAGTTGGTTTTGTTAGTCTTGGTTGTCCAAAAGCCCTCGTTGATAGTGAACGTATCATTACCAAGTTACGTTCAGAGGGTTATAACATTACCCCAAGTTATGATGATGCTGACTTAGTGGTGGTAAATACATGTGGTTTTATAGATTCGGCTGTTGAAGAATCTCTCGGTAGTATTGGTGAAGCCATCGCTAAAAATGGCAAAGTCATTGTAACAGGTTGTCTTGGCAGCTGTGATAACACCATTCGCGAACAACACCCTCAAGTTCTAGAAATTACCGGGGCTCACGCGCTCGAAGAAGTCGTCAGTGCCGTCCATAAACACTTGCCTCCACAACATGATCCTTTCCTTAGCCTGGTTCCACCAGAAGGCATCAAACTCACACCCCGCCATTACGCTTATCTAAAAATATCTGAAGGCTGTAATCACCGTTGTACCTTCTGCATTATCCCTTCTATGCGTGGGGATCTGGTCAGTCGTCCAATTCATCATGTAATGACTGAAGCAAAACGACTCGCTGATGCGGGCGTTAAAGAGCTTCTCGTTATATCTCAAGATACCAGTGCCTATGGTGTGGACGTGAAATATGAAGCACACGACTGGAACGGTCGTGAGCGAGCAACTCGTTTTTATGACCTTGCCGAAGCCCTGGGTGAGCTGGGAATTTGGGTAAGAATGCATTATGTCTACCCCTATCCTCATGTGGATGACGTTGTGCCATTAATGACGGAAGGAAAAATTCTGCCTTATCTGGATATCCCATTTCAGCATGCCAGCCCACGTATTCTTAAACTGATGAAACGACCAGCTTCTTCACAAAATAATCTGGAACGGATTCGTGCCTGGCGAGCAGTTTGTCCAGATATCACATTACGCAGCACATTTATCGTTGGTTTTCCTGGCGAAACCGAAGAAGAATTCCAAGAGTTACTCGATTTTCTTACTGAGGCACAACTTGATCGGGTGGGCGCTTTTGCCTACTCCCCGGTAGAGGGTGCCACAGCCAATGACTTACCAGATCAAATTCCTGAAGCGGTTAAGCAAGAACGTATTGACCGCTTTATGGCGCACCAAGCAGAAATCAGTGCAGCGAGATTACAATTGAAAGTGGGCCGCAAAAGCCGCGTCATCATTGATGAAGTCGTTGAAGAAGGCGCGGTGGGCCGTAGTGAAGCAGATGCGCCTGAAATTGATGGTCAGGTATTCATTGATGGCGCCACGCATCTTAAGGTTGGAGATATCGTCGACGTCGAATTTGAAGAAGCCGATGAATATGATCTTTGGGCGAAACTCATCTAAAATTCCAAATCAAATGCCTGATTGACTGCCTCCACTACCGAGTCAGCAATCATGGCATTGGCAGCATTCGCCTCAGCTTCATCTTCCGGTAGATACTTACCTGTACGCACCAGACACGCTTGAAGCCCGGCATCAACAGCACCAATCACATCTGAGGCCACATCATCACCTATCATCAGAACATCACTGGCAGCCATACCTAATGATGTAAGAGCCTCATGAAAAAACCTGGATGCCGGTTTGCCAATAATCTGAGCTTCCACATGGCTGGCGTATTCCAGAGCTTGAATGAATGGCCCTGCATCCAGTTGCAATTGACCTTCACTTTTAAAAAATCGGTTGCGTCCAATCCCCAGTAACGGTGCGCCATTCATAATTAATGAAAAGGCTTTGTTTAGATTGTCATAACTAAATAAATACGCTGCATCAGTGACAATCACCGCATTAGGTTGAGACTGTTCTAAGTCACTGAACTCTGGTGTTAAGTCGGGATGAATAAGACAAAATGGTCGATACCCCTTCGTCTGGCACAGGCGCTTAATAGCTAGGGGCGCTGTAAAGACTTCATCAGACTTGATATCAAATCCCATCTGTTTGAGTTCGTTCAAGACTGACTGGCAGGTAGCACGTGAGGTATTGGTCACAAAACGCATCGGAATGCCCTGACGCCTCAGTCGCTTAATGAGATCAACCGCGCCACTGATAGGCTGATTGTCAGTATGTAATACCCCACTAATATCAAACAAAATTGCTTTAGTCATAACAATGGCCTCCACTGTATGAGAGCAATGATTTGAGTATGCAATGCTTTTTAGCGGATCTCAATACTCAGACACGATCACTTATTCATCTTTATTTGGCATGATGGGCCAGTCTGCAGCATCAACTGAATCGAGTGGGTACTGATTGGCCTCGCCATGCCATTGGCGAATAAAGTGATGCTCAGGATCGTAGGTCGCCGTTTGTTTTTTCAGATTAAAATGACGTCCCCCACGCGGATCAGCGCCTACTCCAGCGATATATTGCCAATTGCCCCAGTTAGAGGCGACATCATAATCAACTAACTGCTGCTCAAAATAGGCCGCACCAAACCGCCAGTCCAGTTGTAGTTCATTGACCAAACAGCTGGCGACAATCTGACGACCGCGATTAGACATATACCCTGTTTGATTGAGTTGTTTCATGCAGGCATTGACGATGGGATAAGGGGTATTACCATGACACCATTTCTGATAACGCTCAGGATAAAAACAACACGATACGCGTTGTTTATTTATGCCTTCCGGTCTAAACAGTTTGTGCTGATAACGCTGTGCGTACCACTGGAAATATTCACGCCATAACAGCTCATAATAAATCCAATAGGTAGATTCATTGGCGACATTGTCTTTTTCATAACGCTGTAATCTGTCTATCAGCTTGCGAGGTGATAATGCACCACTGGCCAGCCAGGCAGACATTTTCGTGGAATTATCCCAACCATCTAATTCATTTCGAACCGTTTTATAGTGTTGAGGTAACTCAGAGGAAAAGTAGTCGTCTAAATGCTGAAGCGCTGCTTTTTCTCCACCATTGAAACCTTTATGTGAATCCAGCACATTCTCTGCTGTTCGTTTCAACCCTGTCACGGTATCAACAGGGGGTGCTAATTGTTGGGGCATCGCTACCGGTTTATCAATAGCTATGGTTTCACAAGCTTGTTTGAATTCTGTAAATGTCGTCGGCAAATGGTTCAAGCCAAAAGGCAACTGTTCAGGACGAAATAAGGTATGAGTCCAGATAGAATGAAACGCGATGCGTGGGAAATCAGCTCGAAGGTGATGCCACTGTCTTGTTTCAAATACCCCAACATGATGACTACGATAGACGACATCAATCTCATGATTTTTTATCAAAACAGAGATGGCTGAGACTGGATCGGTTGTCATCACAATCAACCGTTGCCCCCTGTTTTTGAGCTCTTTGGCTAAGTCATGCAAACATTGTTCGATAAATTGTCGGCGTATTAAGCCCATGGGCTTGGCATTAAGCCCCGTTTGTTTGAACCAGGCTGAGTCAAAACAAAATAAACAGATCAGTTGTTCACAGTTCAAACTGGCTTCAAGAAGTGCCGTGTTGTCATGAACACGAAGATCATGATTAAACCAATACAAACCTGTTTTATACATGTCTACTCCTAGAAACAGTTTCCATTCCGAAACTAGAGGGTTGAATGTCGATATTATGTGAAGTTAGTAGAACAAAAATGGACAATCAGCTTTCTTGCAACCAATAAAAACTAAAGGCCGGTATGACTAAGGCATTTTTGAATAAATCTGGACGCTGACCACTGAATAAGTCATAAAGTTGGCCATTTTGCGGATTTCCCCAGCTACCCAATTCGCTTAAATTTAAATGCTGAGGCTTATCGTTGAAGTTGGCAACCACCAGAACACGTTGATGTTGCTGCTGAATGCAATAACGCTCGAAGACAAATAGATGCTCATTACCTACATCAATGAGTTCACGATTATTGAAATCGGCGAACACATCAATTTCTTTACGTACTGAGATCATCCGTTTTAAGGCGGTAAATATTTCATATTGAGGATGGCCAGGCTGATTACGTAAATCTGCTTTATTCCAGTCAATAACAGGCCGATGTACCCAGCGTGAATCCCCTTTCTTGTATGGATCCTCAAGGTAAGAAACATCGTTAGTGGTACCCACTTCATCACCGTAATATAGAAGAGGAATCCCACCAAAGGACATAATCAAACTGTGCAAGAGTAAGATGATTTTGATTGAATCTTCGATTGCCTCAGGATCGCCAATTTCCAAGGCGTATTCCAAGCCGACCAGAGAGGCTAAAGAACCAGAAATACGAGCATCACCTGTTTTTTCATTTTCACCAAACGGCAAACCTCTAGCGTGAGAATGGTCAAAACGCCCCATGTAATAATCAATCAGAAACTTCCGATGTTGTGCTGGTTGGTATCCAACCAGTTCAATATCACGATCATCAAAGCCCAAACCTATATCATCATGGCAGCGGATATAATTCAGCCAGGTTGCTCGCTCTAATTTCACAGGCAAGCTCTTGATGCCTTGATTGAGTAACTTGGTATTTTTTGTGGCTACGGCATCCCACATCAAAGCCATATAAGTGGCGTTGTAGGCTATTTCACACTCTTTAGCAATTACCGCATCTTCACCAAAGTACTTGGTGACTTCAACCGGTGCGACAATCGCTTCAGCAATATATAAAACGCCAGGCGCTACCACTTGGCAGCAATCTTTCAGCAATTGCAAAATCAAGTGAGCTTCACGTTCGTTTTGGCAGGTACTGCCAATTTTCTTCCATAAAAAAGCAACCGCATCCAAACGCAGAATATCGGCGCCCTGATTGGCCCAAAACAGGATCACATCAAGCATTTCGATAAAGACAGTAGGATTAGAATAGTTAAGATCCCACTGATAACTATTAAACACCGTCATGACCCAACGCTGCATATCCTCATCCCAGGTAAAATTACCGGGTGACGTCTCTGGAAATACTTCAGGCATGCTCTGCTCGAACATATCTGGGACATTACGATTTTCAAACGTGTAGTAATAATCCTGAAACTTAGGATCACCCTCACGTGCTTTTTGCGCCCACTCATGCTCATCGGAAGTATGATTCAGCACCACATCCATGGTCAGTAAGATATCTCTGTCATGCATGCTGCGTGCGAGTTGATTCAAGTCTTGCAGACTTCCGGCACGCTCATCTATTTTCCGAAAGTCGCTCACGGCATAACCACCATCACTGCTGCCTTTTGGGCACTGCATGATTGGCATGATGTGTACTAAATTGACGCCAAGGTCCTGAAAGTAATTCAGATGGTCTTTCATGCCTTGCAGGTTGCCAGCAAAGCCCTGACTGTATAACGCCATACCTACCCAGTTCTGACTGAGAAACCAGTTATGATCGGCTTCACGCTCAATATCTTTCTGACGAAGATCTTCTGGTCGGCGAATATACTGCCACGCCATTGTTTCAACCAGTTTCTGAGACTGCTCCTTGAAGTCATCTCGATGACCGTATAAGCGCTCAAATAAGGAGTGTATAGCATAAAAATTTGCGCCCAACCGTGTGTAGAAATAGCGTAAATCCTGCTTTGAAATGCCCGCTTCAATTTCATTGAGGATATCGTTTAACAATGTATGGGCTTGCTGTTCGTACATGCTTAACCTTGTTTGAATTATTCTGAATAAGCGTTATTTGTAAAAATCTGGATTTTTACTGATGGCACCGCGTTGCGTCACCACCCGACAAGCGAAAGCTTGTGCTTTTTCTAATGTCGTTTCAATTGACCAGTCCGCTAAAAGACCGTGAATATACATGGCAGTAAATGCATCGCCAGCACCGACGGTATCGATAACCTGTTCATGTTGAGTAGGTGCGACTTCATGAAACTCACCATCTGTATCTCTCACGATAGCGCCTTTTTCTCCACGTGTCACAATCAACTGATCAAGGTGAAAGTGCATATGCATTCGTGTCATGTCCTGATACAAATCAGCAGATTGAAAACCGAGTTCATATAGCTCACTCTCATTGAGTTTTACCCAGCGAGCCTGCTCCAACCAATGATAGACCACCTCTTTCTGCCACCAGGGAGACCGTAAATTCACATCAACAAAAATATCCAGTGATGGGTTTTCCGTCAGTTTTTCCAATGTTTTATACGAGGTCTCATGTCGAGCGACTAATGTGCCATGGTAAAAAAATCCGGATAAAACCTGACTGGCTGACTCACCTAACTCAATAAAGTCCCAGGCACTATCTTCAGCAAATGTGTAGCTTGGCTCATCATCTTTTATGGTGATATCAACGCGCCCTGTCTGGTGCTGGTCGTCAATTTGTATAGCTTGCGTATTCATGCCCCAGCTATCCATCTCCGATAAGATGGTTTTGCCTAAGTCGTCATTACCTACCCGGCTGATAAAAACAGGAGAATCACCTAAGGCGTGCAGATGCCAGGCCACATTAAAGGGAGCACCACCAAGAACATTTTCTCCGGTAGGAAAACAATCAAATAAGGCTTCACCAAAAAGCGTTAGATTTGATGATGATGTCATGATGATGCCTCTTTATTGGTTTGCATAACAAAATGCGGTGCAAAGTGCGCCACGCCCTGTAATACCCCTGCAGCATAATTACCTTCATTATCTCGATGACTTTTCGCCAGGAATAAGGCTTCGGCATGACCATTATGTTTGGATAACTCTACTGCAGCCTGCTTTATTTCCGCGCTGGCATTATCGACCAGAACCGAGGGGATTTGACTGGTTAGAACAGGCAGGTCATTACCACTATCACCAGCAAAAATCACTTCATCCAATTGATAGTCTAGTTTGCGTTGTAAAAACTCAATGGCATGGAGCTTAGTTGCATGCTCAGGTAAGACATCCAACAGGCCGATATTTTTAGGTTCATCGACGCTCCAGAGAATACTGGCAGCGACATTAGCATCTTTCAAAAAGGCTTCAATACGGGCAATAATTGTATCTTTATCTAAATACAGTGGCAGGTAGTAACTCAGTTTATGGGTGTTTTGCTTGCTGCTTTCCTGTAAACGCAATTCTTTAATGGGTCGTAAAATGTGTTTCAGCTGAGCATGGGTTTTGCCATTCCAATCTTTATCAATCTCAGCTTCCCAATCCGCCATTTGTTGCCAACTGCCTTTACCTATTTGGTATATCTTGGTGCCAACATCGGTAATCGCAAAATCAGGAACGGGTAAGGCATAGTTTTTAATCGCCCGTTTCACCAGTGATACATGACGACCTGTGACATATGCTAGCTTGACCTCATCACGTTCACAAAAGTCCGAAAACTGTTTACGTGCATCAGCTGGCTCTGGCTGAAAGCCATTAGGAATGATGGTTCTATCCATATCCGTGCAGAGTAAAACTTTAGCTTGGCTCATGATGATGCTTTCTTCGTTTTGACATGATCAAAGAACTGGTAATGTTCGAGTGATTCCAAAATGCCTGCAGCAAATGGTTTGTCTGCGAAATAAATACGGTCAGTATCAATCAATTGTGATAACTCCTCATTATGTCTGTTTGCCACTACCGCAGCGAGCGTGTTGCCCCGCATCATATCTTCATCGGCACCGGAACCGCCGGCGACAAAAATATGTTCAAGTGGTATTTGCCAATGGTCGGCAACATAGCGCAGAGCCATCCCCTTTGATGCTCTAATCGGTAATATGTCTAAATATTGTCCAAAAGCCAGCTGAACATGAACCGATTGTTCCTCCTGATGTAACAGTCGTTTTATATCTTCAACATCTACCTGTTCAGGATCGATGTAATAACTCAGTTTAAATCGACTCTGTTCTGACTTTGGCTGCTTTTCTAATCCAGGATAGCCATCGAGCAACAGTCGTACTTTATGGGGCGTCCAGTGATAATCAATATGTTGAGCCCAAGACGTATCTGGCGTTAGCTTAGGTGCATAGTAGATCTCAGTGCCAGAACTGGTGATTAAAATATCAGGTTCAGGAATCTGATGTTTTTTCATCATTCTAAGGGCAACGTCCAAACGCCGGCCAGTCGCAATGGCAAATTTTGTGGTTTTGCGGTTTTCCCGAATCAGATTAATCAATTTATGTAACGACACATCGTCGCCGATAAGGTTCAAATCCAAATCGGTGAAAATAGCCTGTTCAGCATACACATGACTGGTTCGCTCAAGCGGCTTACGTTGAAGTAACTCAGCACGTTGAGCAAGTGGTGTCACCAAATCGATATAACGTTTAGCGTGTGCTTGCCATGAATAACACTTCGCTACCCCTTCCAGACCTTTGCTTGAATAGTCATCCCACACATCATTGTCTGTTAATAATTTCAATAATGCGTCTGTGATAGTCGATGATTCGAGTGGATCAATTAAAATCCCATTATGACAGTTACCAATAATATCTCTTGGCCCACCATCTTCCGTCGCCACAATTGGTACGCCCGAGGCTGCGGCCTCGATCAGAGTCAGACCAAAAGGCTCTGTCAGCGCCGGGTTTACAAACACCCCACCTGATGCCGCAGCAATACGATACATCAGAGGGACTTGCTCACGCTTGTGGTGCTTGGGCATGACCACTTTGCCATATAAATCGTATCGATCAATGGCTACAAAAAGCTCATGAAACACTTCTTGAGCCCCTGCTTCCAGATCATCAATATCATCACGATTACCAGCAATGATCACCAAATTTGCTAGTTGTTGCAGCCTTTCTGACTCACCATACGCTTCAATCAGCACGGTGATATTTTTGCGTTTATCAGGGCGGGATAAGGCCAGAATAATCGGTTTATGTGGGTCTGTGAGTTGGTGCGTCAGCTTTTGAAACAACTCACTTTCAAGTTCATTTCCTTCTGGCGGCTTGAACTGTTTGATGTTAGTACCAGGAGGAATAACACGCATTTGATCAGGTTGATAGTGATCATAAATTTCGTATTGTTCTTCGATTTCCTGGTGAGTACTGGTAATGACACGTTCGGCGGTGGCTAAAGTAATTTCCTCTGCTTCTATACGCCGAGTCATATTGTAAAGAGACTCTATTTGTTCAGTGGTTAAACCACTGGCCAATAACCTTCTTCGTTTGACCCGTCCTAAAGAATGGCCTGTATGGACAAGCGGAATGCCTAGCAGATTAGCCACATGAGATCCCACCAGGCCCGCGTCAGCATAATGGCTATGAATCAGATCAGGGACATGGTCTTGTTTTCTGAAAAAATCAGCCAGGTTGTCTGCAAACCCGTCCAGATGCTCCCATAAATGTTCTTTATAGATGTATTCTTCAGGCCCGGCATCTATTCGTACGATCCTGAATTTATCATTTACCTTCTCAATGGGTTCGGCATATTCAGCATCAACATGGCTGTCTATAACGCGACGTGTAACCAGATCTACCTGACAGACATTGGGAAGTTCAGAGAGTGCTTGAGCGAGTTCCAGAACATAGAGCGTTTGCCCTCCTGTATCAGCATCTCTGCCCAGTTCGAGATTATCAGCCCGTATGAGCCCATGCACACTAATTAGTGCGATATAAATCTGCTCAACCCCGTCAGCCATAAAACCTGCTTCTCCCTTTGTTGTGTATGTAAACGCAGATATCGTCTTACCATTGATACTATAGCATCACACTGTGTCAATAAAGATTAGCTTGGGTTAATTGCAGATTCTCTGTGTATTCGACTGAGACAAAACCAATCAAACTTAAATGGATTTTCGACCTGAAATGAGTCGTTTAAGCTTGGCACTTAAACGATGAAAGAAGCGATGTTTATTGCCTGCGGCTGCACTAGTCAGGAAGTTAATCTGTATGGACTGACGCTTGCCCTCAAAGGCCGGATAGCCATGCCAGCAGTTATCGGTCACTTTAAAAGCCACAAGACTACCTGGACCAGGCGTGACTTCATCCACATAGTCATTCATATCGTGACCATTTCGTAAGATTCTCAGTTTACCTGTATCGGCTTGCCAAGCTTCGTTAAGGTAGATAAGGATGGTGGCCACTTTGGTTTTAGAATCGGTATGGATGCGTCCATCTTTTTGTCTGGAATACCCTCTGAGGGTAATCATCATCGGCAAATCCATAACCTGTACATCAAACTTGTCACAAATGATTCGCCGAAATTCCGGGGTATCAATGGAGGTAATTAACGATTTAAAAGGTTCTTGTAAATCAACATCATCGATATTGTAGCTACCGCCATCTGAGATATCAGGAAAGCTTTTGATGATTGCTTGCACCTGTTCAGGATAAATAGATTGTTCTACCTTGAAATAGGGAAATGGAACCGTTTGTACGGGGGCTTTATCAAGAGATTCCAGTTGAATTACATTCGTCATTGTTTTGTCATCAAATCGTCACAAACTGCAAGATTATCACTCTCACCCAATAACATAAACTCCTAAAAATACAGCCTTCAGCGGTTAATCATCTAAAAGTTAGCTGGGTCAAGAACTTCTCCGAGAGACCTGTATCTAAAAAAATCATTTACTCGCTAATCAGCACTAAGGTTTATACTGCGTACGATTCTCATTTAGAACTGCACTCAAGATAAATGATTGATACAACCATCCTCGCTGGAGCCAATAAAAACGTGTTTAGATTTGACCGTCGTATAACCACAGGTCTCATTATCAGTTTGATGATGTTGTCATTTATTCATGCCGCACATGCAAACGATGCACAGAGTGATACGCGACAACTCATGCAGATAGCTGAGTATATCGGAGCAGATTACAGTGCTGCTGTGGCCAATGGTGAGGTGATCAACGAAGCTGAGTACAGCGAGATGACAGAGTTTTCTGAGCTTGCAGTGGAAAAAACCCGACAACTCGAGAACGGCCAACACGCGCTTGAAGCGGCACTTAAATTACAACAAGCCGTTACTAATAAACAAAACCCTGATGTCATTCATGCCATCACAGTGGATCTTCGGAATATCTTGATTAAGCTCTCACCGGACGTCTCTTTGCCCAGCGAATTACTGCCCATTCAACAAGTAAAACAGCTTTATCAGCAAAACTGCAGTGCCTGTCATGGTGCAATGGGTCAGGGAGATGGCACATTAGCGGCCTCTTTGGACCCCACACCGACAAACTTCACCGATAAAGATCGTGCCATGAACCGTTCAGTTATCGGTTTGTATGATGTCATCACCAATGGTATTGAGGGCACGGCTATGGTGGCGCTGTCTCACCTTGATGAGAAACAGCGTTGGTCACTGGCCTTTTATGCAGGTAGCTTGGCCTTTCAGGATCACACTGGCATGGCAACAGTACCCACAGCCATGACTATTCAGGATTTTGTCAGTAATAGCCCCCAGACATTACTCAATAAATACCCCACGCTTGACGATGACACAGTAGCTCAGCTTCGCTCACATCCTGAGCCGTTATTTGCATCAAATGATCCACTTGCCATGGCCAAACAACAACTGAAAGCGGCACATACAAGTTATCTATCAGGTGACTATAAAGCGGCACAAGCGCTAGCTGTCAGTGCCTACCTTGATGGCTTTGAACTGGCAGAAAATGCCTTGGATGCCTACGACCCACAACTGCGTAAAGACATCGAAAAATCAATGATGGCATTCAGACAATTAACGGCTCAGTCTGAAAAACAAGACGACATTACCGCACTGCTTGAACAAACCAATCATCAGCTTAGTCAGGCACAAGATTTGTTGTCTGCCGACACCTTATCGGACTCGACATTGTTTACCGCCAGCTTGGTGATTTTATTACGTGAAGGCCTGGAAGCTATGCTGGTTGTGTTGGCACTGGTCACTGTTCTAGTCAAAACGGAGCGTCGTGACGCGGTGAAATATGTGCATGCTGGCTGGGTTTTTGCCCTGATTGCGGGTGTCGCCACGTGGTGGGCAGCCCAAAATCTGATTAGCATCAGTGGTGCAAGCCGTGAAATCATGGAAGGTGTGGGCGCCTTGATGGCCGCTGTGATTCTATTCTATGTCGGTTTCTGGATGCATAGTAAAACAAACGCGGTGGCTTGGCAGGCTTATATTAATCAACACATTCATCGACACTTGAGTACAGGTACGCTGTGGGGATTAGCAGGCCTGTCGTTCATTGCGGTGTATCGTGAAGTGTTTGAAACAGTCCTCTTTTATCAAGCACTACTTACCCAATCAGCTTCATCACAATCCATGTCTATCGCCACAGGTTTTGTTACGGCTGTAGTGATTTTAGGCCTGTTATTCTGGCTGTTTGTTAAATACTCATTACGCTTACCTATCAGAACATTCTTCACTTTCAGTACCTATCTGATGCTGGCTTTATCATTTGTATTGATAGGTAAAGCGGTGGCCGCCCTGCAGGAAGCTGATTTGATCAGCATTTCTTCATTACCCGTTGATTTTGCCTTGTCCTGGCTTGGTATTTATTCAACATGGGAGGGATTGTCAGCCCAGCTGGTAATCGTGATGTTGTCTTTGCTTATTCTGATGGGCATCAGACCTTTCGGTAACAAAGAAACCGCTTAAACATCAACATAAAAAAAGCCCGCTTTCGCGGGCTTTTTTTTGCACGCTGTCTAGATTAACTCAATCTGACTTCAACCAAATTGTCAGTAAATGTTGGGGCATGGCCCATATCCACAAACTCAGCTGAACTGACACAGTTCACCGTGCCTTTGTTCAATTGTCGCCAATATCCCAGTGTCGCCACGACGATTCCGGGACTGACATCATCTGTAATTTGAGCAAGTGCTTCAAATTTACCCCGGTCATTAAATACGGATACCACATCACCACTTTGAATATTTCGCAGGTCGGCATCCACTGGACTTATCATGACAAACTGTTCACCTTGGCCTTTTATTTTGTTGTCCATATTGGCGTAACAAGAATTCAGAAAGCCGTGGCTTTTGGGCGAAATGATGTTCAATGGGTACTTTTCAGCCAATGCCGGATTGCTCTCGTGCGTCTCTCTTGATGGCACATAATCTGGCAAGCTATCTAATGACTCACCTGGCTGGAAGCCTTCGTACATCTGCCGGAACGGACCAGCCACAAAGTTGGTAGCCCCTTTCACTTCCAGTTCACACTTTCCACTCGGTGTGGGGAAATTCCCATGGCGATGTGGGGCACGATCATCTTTGGTACCTACTTTTAATTTAGCAAAGCCATGTTGGCGTAAATAAGCCAAATCAATGCCTTCACATGCCGGTGAGTCCCAATCAACATAGTTCTCAAGACACTCACTATCCGACCAGCTAAAGTTGGCTTCTTGATAACCCATTCTGGCTGCCAATCGTCTGAAAATCTCATTATTTGGTATCGCTTCACCCGGCGAGTCCACACACTTTTCATTATAGGTTAGATATAAGTGGCCCCATGACAGCACCATATCTTCCATCTCTGCGCCCATAGAGGCAGGTAGCACGATATCAGCATAAGATGCGGTATCAGAAAGGAAATGTTCAGCCGACACCAGAAATAGATCTTCACGCATCAAACCTTCAACAATTTTGTCAGTTTCGGCCGCTTGCGTGACGGGATTGGCATTCCAGCACATCATCGATTTAATCGGTGTATCGAGCCCCAATTCTCCTGTTAGTGCGCGCCCCAGTTGTATCGCATTTACGACCGGCGTGCCTTCCGGAATCAGATCCGGACGCGAAATAACATCAAACTTATAAGGATGCTCCCAGACAGGAAACTGTAATGCACCACCACCAACATGACGCCACGCGCCGGTTAATGCAGGTAAACAGGTGATGGCACGAATTGCTTGACCACCACCATAGTTACGTTCTACAGCCACACCCAAGCGAATAGCTGCTGGTTGGGTAGAGGCAAACTCGCGCGCCAACTGACGAATATCTTCCGCAGCCACACCCGTTATCGAGGCAGCCCATTCTGGTGTTCTGGTTTTGGCTCTTTCAGATAAGGCCTCAAACCCCACTGTGTAGTTGTCGATATAGTCTTGATCCTGAAGTCCTTCTTCAATAATCACATGTATCATAGCCATGGCTAAAGCACCATCAGTGCCGGGTTTAGGCGCAATGTGCCAATCCGCTTCTTTCGCTGTTTTGGATTTATAGGGATCGATAACGACGACTTTGGCGCCCTGCTTCTGGGCATCTTTGACAATGTGCCAATGGTGGACATTGGTACTCACCGAATTACATCCCCAGAGGATGATGTATTTAGAATGGATAAAACTCTCAGGGTCGACCCCAGCTGTTGGCCCCACTGTCAGCAACCAGGCTGTACAAGAACCTTCGCCGCAAAAAGTCCGCTCACAAACGGTTGCGCCCATTTTGTTAAAAAAAGCATCGCCGCCATTTAAGCCATGCACCAGCCCCTGATTACCCAGATAGCTATAAGGCAAAATGGCATGAGGACCATACTCGTCGATAATCGCTTTCCAGCGGCTGGTGATCTCATCAAGTGCTTCATCCCAACTAATGCGTTCAAACTGCCCACTTCCCTTGGGCCCGGTTCGGCGCATGGGGTGAAGCAGACGATCCGGATGATAGTGACGCTTTTCATAATCTTTGAGTTTGACGCACAACCCACCTCGCGTCATTGGATGTTCTTTATTGCCTTTAACTGAGGTCAGTTGACCATTTTCAACCTCATACACCATGGAACAGGTATCAGGACAATCATGTGGACAGCCACCATGATGCGTCGTTTTTAATACGCTTGCCATTTTGCTCTCTCCTTCTCTGATGTGTTTTTATTTTTTTATTATTCATCTGACTATACACCAGTTGAGAACGGGAAATATGCCCGCCGTATCATCAAGTTAGGTCATCATTTGTATATTCATCTGTTTTCGATTCTGACATTTTCCTGTAACAGTGCTTATCTACACTATAGCTGGATGAACAATTCACCATTTAGCGGGGCCTTACTGTGTTGGATTTTTTTCATCAGTTGTTAATCAAAGCCAAACTCGTCGTGAGGCGGGGTCGGAAAGCCACAGGTCTTCCAAGTGAAGATGGCTGGGTTGCATTGCTTGTTTTTTCAATCTAAACATAAGGGAATTTTTATGAAAAAAGCGATGCTATTTGTCGTAGCTTTATTTTTCTCAATCAGTGTGAATGCTGCAACGTTGTCACTTAGTGCAGTCGATGCAGACGGTGCTAGTCAAAACGTTTATTTATCAGACAACGCTGTTGTGCTTGCTGGTGGTACTGTTTCAAATGCGGGTGATTGGAATTCAGCATTCACTCTTTCTACTGATGTAGATACACCTGTTGTCATAGGGTGGTCTTTCAACCCTGCTATCACAGCAGCAACATTAGTGTTTGGTGCTGTCGGTAGCACTGTCTCATATGCCATCACTGAAGACTTCAGTTTTACTGCTGTTTTAGTAACAGGTGTTGATTACGTATTAAGTATTGTTGATGCCACTTCAGGTGCTGTTCAGTATGACGTGTCTGTTTCAGCCGTCCCACTGCCAGCCGCTTTATTTTTATTTGCACCAGCATTATTAGGTTTCTTAAGCCTACGCAAAAAAAGTTTAGCCACTGCCTAAGGTATCTCATACAGTCGTTCAATTAGGGAGCTTCGGCTCCCTTTTTTTATGGTAAATGATGTTGATTAACTCATGCAGTATCACGGCAACATAATGAAAGCTATAGTTTTACAAGCTCGTGCCGATACATAATTATGTGAACTATTTATCGTTGGAAATGACGAAGGTCATGTAAGATGGCACAAAAAGTAGGAGGTAAGAAATGAGTATTTCAGCAACACAAGGCAGCCCAAAGATCAGTATTGATGACTATCTTATGGTGAAGAGTGCTCAAATGAGTAACAACAAAGCCAAACTCGATGGTGCCAATGCACTCAAACTTATCGATTCGGCACTACCCGCACCTACTGCCACTCAAGGTAATAACCTAAATGTAAAAGCCTGATTTTCTCAGGCTTTTTTTTTGCCTGTTATCTCAGAATGGCAACTCAATCTCAGAATAAAAATCTTTGTAAACCAGTTCTGCTCTTAATCGACTTCCCGTCATAAGCAAGGCTTCGGGTTGGCTTACCTCTTTCATCCACTGCTCTGCCTGTTCCTGTTTCACCAGGTTACACACATCCCCTATTGGCCAATGAAAATACACCTCATGTTGTTTCTTTAAGGCCAAAATGTCTTTATCTGTTGTCTCAGGTATCGGCAGATAAGAGCTGAATAGTTCTAGTCCACCCTGTTGTTCAGGATCATCAGCAAAGTACTCCACGCTGACATCCCATCCTCGAACCAATCCTTGTTCTTCATCACCCGTTTCAATACTCACACCCAACATCGCTAGCGTGCCATCATTGATTTTCGGTAATTTTTTCAGAACATCCTGTATAGCTATCACTGCTTTTTTATCATCTGCAGATAACACATCAAAATTTAATAACCAATTGCCCAAACCAATGGCTGATTGAATCAGTTGTTTATGTGTTTTATCGAGAAGAATATTTGCCATTATTCACTTTTACCCTGTTGAGCTTTTTCATAATTTTTTATCCAGTCGCACACCTCTTCTGCAGGCATAGGTTTAGCGATAGCGTAGCCTTGGGCCATGTCACATCCCATATCAAGCAGGTACTGAAAATGCTCCGTTGATTCCACACCTTCAGCAATGATGTCACGTTTAAAAACCTGTGCGAGTTCAATAATGCCTTTAACGATAGCCATATCTTCATCATTTCTCAGCATATCTCTTACAAAGCTCTGATCGATTTTTAATGTCTTCACCGGTAACTTTCTCAGATAAGTCAATGAAGAGTAGCCAGTTCCAAAGTCATCTAATGCAAACGGCACGCCGAGATAATTACTCGCAGCGGCCACAACCTGAGATGTCTGCACGGTTTCCAATGCCGATGTTTCCAATATCTCCAGCTCAATCGATTCGGGGGATATGCTTTCATATTGATTCAGTGATGCTTCCAGCTTCTTCAGAAAATCAGTGTGTTGAATTTGCTTGGCAGACACATTAATACTGACCTGAATATTGAGCCCTTGCTCTTGCCACGCATTCAGCTGTTTCAACGCCGTTTTTAATACCCAATCCCCCATTTCAACGCTGAACTCATGCCCTTCGACGATAGGCAAAAACTCCATGGCACCTAATAAACCTTTTTCAGGGTGTTGCCAACGGATCAGTGCTTCTACCCCGATCACGCGCCCATGACGGAGATCGACTTTGGGCTGATAATACAGACGGAATTCTTCGCCAATTAAAGCCAAGTGTAAGCGCTCCAATTGTGTGTGGTATTCGTGCATTTGCTGATCGAGCTTGGCATCAAATATATGATAGCCATCTCGACCAGCTTGTTTGGCTTCATACATAGCCAAATCGGCATGGCGGATCAGTGTGTCGCCATCGACATTATCAATAGGGTAAATCGCGACACCAATACTGGCCGTCACATGATGTTTTCGGCGATTAAGTTTGATGGGTTCTGCTATTTTCTGGCTCAACCTGGTCAAGATGGGGTCAAGCTCATCAATACTATTGATATTGCTGATGAGTACGACAAATTCATCACCGCCCATCCTGGCAGCAGTATCACCAGAGCGCGTCACTTGCCTTAGCCTTTCTGCCACAGCAACTAAAAGCTTATCGCCCGTTTCATGACCAAACTCATCATTAACCGGTTTGAAGCCATCTAAATCGAGGAAACACACCGCCAAAATTTTCTCGTTGCGTTTAGCAACGGAAAGAGCCTGCTCCAACCGATCTGAGAGTAATGTACGATTTGCTAGCTGGGTCAACGCATCGTAATGCGCCATATTCACTAATAAATGTTCTGTTTTTTTAATTTCGGTAATATCGACAAATAACCCAAGGTAACTGATAATTTCACCTTGAGAATTTTTGATCGCACTAACCGTCAGGATTTCAGCGAAAAATTCCCCATTCTTTTTACGATTCCATATTTCTCCACGCCAGCGCCCTTCTGTTTCGATGCAATCCCACATTTCCTTGTAAAATTCTGAGCTCTGCCTCCCTGAAGCCAGGATTTTTGGATCCTTTCCGATTAACTCGTCCTTTGTATACCCCGTAATTTCTGTAAAGGCCTTATTGACACTGATAATCCGGTTTTCTTTGTCCGTAATAAGAATTCCTTCCCAGGCATCGTTGAACACGCTGGCATGTAATCGAAGCGCTTCTTCGTTTTTCAAGCGATCAGTAATATCGTAAAACCAACCAATATTGCAGTCTTCGCCACCATATTGAATGGGTAAGTATGAAGCCAATGTCCACTTTATTTCCTGGCCTGTTATTTTCAGCTCAGTCAGCTGGTTATAGATTGTCTTACCTTCAATGATTTGGTTTAAGTAGCTTTTTACTACAGAGGGATCAACATAAAATGCAAATGGATTGAGATGGTGTAACTTATCTCTACTTTGATTAACCAGTTCTGCATAACGTTTATTAGCAAAAACAATTTTCTTACGGTTATTGGTGACAATACGAACCGCAATTGGGCTATATTCAAGCAGTTCTCTGAGTTTGGCTGTATTGCTACGCAGCTCATCCTGAATTTTCTTGAAGTAAGAAATATCGGTACTGGTGCCTATCATGCGTTGTGGTTTTAAATTTTTATCACGCTTGATAATCATGCCCCGCGCCATAATCCATTTCCACGAACCATCACCACAAAGTAAACGAAACTCATCTTGATAATTGGCATATTCGCCTGAAATATACCCTCTGAAACGCAGTCTGGCTTGCTCTCTATCCTCTGGGTGAATGTATTCTGATGTCTCGGTTAGTGTGTCTGGGAAACTATCATCCATATAGCCCAACATTTTCTTCCAACGCTCAGAATACGTTGCCTTGCCAGCTTCGAGATCGATATCCCATACACCATCACCGGTCGATTCCAGTGCCAGTTTCCAGCGACTTTCACTTTCAGCTAATGACTTTTTACTCTCAGCAAGTCGGCTGAGATAGGAATCGATACGCTCAGCCATCGAATCAAACGCACTTGCAGCAAGGGTGATTTCATCGTTACCTTTCAGTTCAGCAGCCAAGGCCACCTTCTGACCCGACTCGAAGCGCGTCATTTCACGAGTCAGACGTGTAATACGTGAAATCACATTCTTATTCACAGCCATGGTAATTAACCAACCGGAGATAATCGTCACGGCAAACAACACAGCCATCAAAATCGCTAACAACTGATTAACAGGTTCTACCAAATCATCGACAGGGATGAGCTTAAAGTAATGCCAGTCAATCGGCTTCACTAACATGGAGATAGCAATGTAGTTTTTACCATCAACACTAATATCTCTGGCAGCAAGTTTTGGTGTATGGTCAGTAATCTGTGTTAGCAGCTCTTTAAGCTCGCTTTCAGTATCAAGAAAAGCAGTTACCTGAGCTTCATCAGCTGACTCGAGCTGTTTCTGCCACTGACCGGCGAGGATAAAATGTCCTTGCTCATCAACAAGAAAATGCTGTGTGTCTGGATAAAATTGCTGTGAGTTAAAGGTAAAACCAAGCACATTACTCAGCTGCATATCCTCACCCAGTGATCCAATCCATTGACCATTGACATAGAGCGGATATAAAGCACTGACCATCCATTTTTGATTAACCGGATCAAATAACGGCGGTGTAAATATGTACTGCTTTTCTGGATTTTGAGACGGTGACGTCAACCCTACCCAAGGGGTTTGTGTGTAATCATTGGCAGCATCTTGATCAAACACGAATTGAGGATAGTGAAAATCAAAAATAACCTCACTGCGTAAATCAGGAGATAAGTACCAGACATTTTCGAATGAACGATTAGCCGATGAGCCGAATACTTCCATGACTCGCTTGATACGAAGATGTTTTACTTTTTGCTCATCTGTTAAGGCTGCTGAGTCGGGTAAGAAAATACCAGCATGAACCTGACCGTCATATTGGTCTTCTTTATTTCGCCAAATACCATCATCGTTGAGCTGCATCGTTTCAGAAAAGGTGTCGATTTCCTCATCCGTGACAGGTTTGCTCAGTTCTTGCTGTAATAAACGAGCTAAGCCTTTCAACTTGGGCTCGGCATAACTCAATTTCTGAGTGGTAATATCAACCTGACTTTGTGTAACGGCTAATAGATTGTTTATTTCACGATTAAGAAGCTTTTCTTTGGAATAGGCGCTGACCCATATAGCAGCGGGTATGGATGTCAGCAGAATACTGACAATCACGATTAAACTGAGTTTTTCTCTAATCTGCATCGAGCATTATCTTTTTGAATCCCCTTTTGCGTTCACTCTGGGGTGTTAATTTTTATAAAGTCAGTCTACACAACCTTATAAAAGATGTTTAGTTTTGCTTATTCATAACTGTGATTGAAATCTAGATAAAATACCAAAGAACAAAGACCATATCTTTTGTGCAAGTATTTACACTTACAAATAATATGTTTTCTATAGTAAACACCACTTATAAGTCAATGAAAATAAAAAAGTAATTACCTATATAACAATCGCTTGCATGAATAAGCGACATCCCATGCTATCAAATACAATCCAGTGAAAAAACCGACATGCATCGGCGCAAATCAATCCGAAGTCCGTCAAGAAAAACAATCAGATGCGCAGTAAAGGCAGACCGATAGTGATTATTCAGGCTCGTTTATACACTCATTTTCAATCATCTCGGCAAAATGCTCGATAACCCTCTGCTTTTCACCCTCTTCTGCCACGGCTTCGTTATAGGCTCGCAACATCAAGCCACGAGAAAAGTTGCCCACCGTCATCTTCATCGCTTCATGAATAGGCGTGTTGTTCTGCCGAACCTTCATAAACTGCTTGGCCTTATTTACCCACCCATCACAAGTTTCTTCCTTACTGACACTATCAGCATCAACCATCATGCTAAATAACATAAAGCAAACTAGCGTGATTTTTTTCATGGGGATCACCTCAGACAGGTATGGAGATAAACAAACTATAAACGCTTGGAGGGAATATCTTGGAGAAAGTTGGATGGAACTTGTTCTTTTCAATTATGAGACAATACCGAAAATAATAAAGCCCGCATAAATGCAGGCATTTGTGTACATAATAGATGTCGTTAGACAATGTAATGGTGGGGCTGCGTCAATCAAATAGTAAGCATATATATGATTTAACTGGGTTTAGTTGAAAAGTGTAATTAGAAATACCCCATAAGATACCCCACATTAATCTTCTTATGTTTCTCTTTGCAGCAGCAAGCTCAAGCTAGTTGTTTTACGATGGCCCATATTATTTTGATATCAATGAGTTCATTGGATTGTTCAATTTCTCACCTACATGGTTGCAGTTAGCCTTTAGCATTGATACTCAATGACGTCGTTCAGACATGGATATTACATGCTTGAGGTCCTTTGAAAGCATACCCAATCGCAAACCTTACCCGGTCTCCTTCTCTGATCGCATCCCACATATCATCTTGAACATTTTCTGCGGGAAAAAATATATCGTAACCAGTTCCATCAATTATTAAAAAGCCAAAGCCACTCCTCTTTACTCTGACTACTCCTGAATGCTGAACTTTTTCACCCCCTCTCGTATCGTAGGCACGAATATCGATTTTACTATTGTGCGGTAACCGCGCTTTTCTGAGGTTTTCAAAGATTTCAAGCGCCTCTTTATGCTTGTTCTCATCGTGTGAAAAAAAGGCATATCTGGCATACCAGAATTGAGCTTGGAAATTACTATCGCCTGGGGTGAATCCCCTTCTATAGTGGTAAAGCAACGAGTCAATATCCTCAGGGAAATGGTTTCTGAGTAGTTCAGCATAATGATAATTAAGGCGATGATCAGAGCGTTTACGTTCCAATGCTGATTGCAAGACTTCTTTTGCTCCCTCCGGTTGTTTCCTTTCAACATAACTGTCAGATAGCCTGATTGCTATATATGGTTCTCTATCACTTTCTTCAAATGCTTTTTTGAGAGCCTTAAAGGCTGCCTCATTATCATTGACTAAATTCGCAAATCTTTCTTCAAGTTCCAGAAGGTGACTGTCGGAGGGATATTGTCTTTTATTTTCTGTAATCTCATGCTGAACTCTTCTTATAGCTTCCCTGATAGTATAGGAGGTGGATGATTCTTCATTGATGATGTCTTCAAGCTGGGAAATTGATAGCTCGACATAACTACTTGAAATATAGCTTGTACTTCCCCATTTTTTTGCAATTGTTTCAAGGTATGATCGTGACTCAAGCCTAAATTTCTTTTTTAGCTCTAGGTCATCAGTTAAATAGCTTTTGTCTCTCCATACAACACTTAAACTATGAAGAATACTTTGATCGTAAGGGGCCTGTTCACTGGCCTCAATTAGCAAATCTTTAGCTCTGTCTAGGCTACCGTTTGGTCTCAACCGTTCATAATTTGCTATTTGCTGGAGTAAGTATGGCTCATCACCAATAGATGCCCGTGCCTGTGAATATATTGAAACCACATCTTCATGATCAGGAAATAATTCAATCAATGATTTAGCACGGATCAGAGATCTGAATGATGACTTATCTGAGCTAAAAGATATATTAAGTTTATTGACTATTCTGATGTATTCTTGATATCGGTCGTCGTTATTTGAAAGAGCTCTTCGAAAAACAATCTCGGCAATTTCTGAGTGGCGTGCATAGTAATGGATGTCGTCAACGTTACCTCCTTTGGCTATGACTACTTTTTCTAGAGGCTTATAAAACCTTCTATTAAAGTCCTCAAAAGAAATTTCGTGAATCCTTGACATCAGACCAGCCCTAACAGGAACTTTGAGCCTGTTGAGTGTGCAAACGGTCAGATAAATTCTTTTAGCACTCTCTGGATATATATTGTTGTATTCATTGAATATTATATCTTCAAAGGGTTCCCCCATTGTTGCCTCATGAAGGGCTACTAGGAGTTGTCTTCCGTGAATTTCTTTAAATTCTAAACACCGCTGCTGATGATTCTTATCTCTGAGATTAGGTCCTAGCGAGTCATGTTCTTCAAGTTTTCTAACTAATGAATCAATTTCTTCTTCAGAAAGATATTTCAGCTCAAACTTATCAGTTACTAATTCATCCAGTTCTTCACAACGAGTATTCCATTCGTTGTATCTTTCACTACTGACCAAAGTAACATTCAAGTTTTTTTCATCGGCTTTTGTAATAAAGCGATTTATTGCCTGAGCATTTATCGCAGCATCATCCCAAAACAGAAAAACACGCTCTGCAGACTTTGAAATAAGCTCCTCAATAAGGTAGGGATCAGGACTCGCATTATCGTTTACCCAGAAAATTATCCCCAAAGATGAATCAGCTGCTTTCGTGGCGAGCTTTCTTAGAAGCACGCTCTTTCCGGCTCCTGCCTCACCTTTAACCAGAAAAAAATCTACAGCACCTTGCCTTCCTATCTCAGGGAGAGATAAAGCATATTCAAAGATAGCATCTTCCAGCTTCCTGCTGATTGCCAAGTCATCAAGTATAGGGGACCACCCTTGGTTAATGCCTTTAAAAAAATCTTTTGGGTTAGCTTTTGCTGCAGAAAGCTGCGGTGTGATCCACTGTACTTGAACTTCAAGAAAATCAATCAACTCTTCAGAAGGCTGCACATGAGAATTAAAAACGCTTTGAATAGGGTGTGTTTTGGCAGGACGAATTAATGATAAAGCTCGCTCATTGTCTGGAATAGAACTTTCTATTTGATTCAAAAAATCCTCGAATCCAAGATCCAAAGCGGTAATTTTTTTCTCTGCCCAAAATTCTCGTTCTATTTGCTCAACCCCCGGTTTCAGGAGGTAATGTCTTTGACCATGAGGAGATTCTTTTTCCAACATATGCATTACGAATCTGATGTTATGGTCTTGCAGGCTGTGACCTACAAATACAATGGTGTTTTCATACGCTAACTCATAAAGATGGGTAAAAAGTCTTTTTCTAGATGCAAATGAGTCGTTGTACTGATCTGTAGTTAATATCAAAGGCAGCTTCTGGTCATGTGTTCGTGTTACACAGCCATGAAGCTTCAGATAAGGTAACTTTTCATTGGATGTCCGAGTATCATCAAAATTATCCTCATTACTCATTATCACATTCAGCTTTTGTACCGGGCTTTGGTGATCTTCGTAACACTTCTCGATTAATAGATCATAATTAGTCGTGAAGATTGCTCTCCACCTCAAGGATGGCAACAAGTTATGGAATTCTGCTTGTTGGATTCCACTAAGATAATCCTTGATAAAATCTTGAACATCAATTAATGACGCATGAGAAATTGCCATCGCAGACACATGTGCCAAGTCCGAGTCTCTGAATTTTTCGTTTAAAAATTTAGAACAAAGAACATCTCGAAGATCATTGCCGAGAGGTATTGGATTCGAAGGTAACGTCGCTCCGACCAATGCCCCCGAACCAAGGAAAAGTACTACTCTCCCCTCCCTAATCCTGTCTACTAAAAGATTTAAATCTGTCATTCTTTACCACTTATTCGAGCATCCTAAATCGGAATTGAATGATTACACTCGAAGCTCGTTAGGTCAAATTGTAGTGGTTCACTGATCCCGGACACCATTTAAGGAGGTAATACAAAAAAATCAAGGGGTCAGCAAACTTGATTTTTGTTCAGCCTGTAGTCAATACAGATTGTCCTAAGAATATTAACTTCATGGCCCAGCCCAACCAAGAATCGCTTACATGATTTATTTAGTTGGATTTTTAGCTGGAAGGATATTCAATACATTTTCCTCAAATTGCTTACGGGCATCTAGCAATTCTTTACTGTATTTGCCATTACGTGGTGTGACATTTAGGTAATGTTGCAGAATATACTGTGCGCGATGTCTCTTATAAGTTTGAAGGTATGGGGTTATTTGTTTTAATAAACTCAGTGCCTGACGATTATAGATAGCATACGTAAGACTTGGTGTATGGTGGCTTTGGGCAGTTTTCTTTTTTAGTGATTTTCCCAGCCACTACTCTAGCAAGGACATAATCCAATAGCTCTCGTTCAGTATTACTGATTGTTACAGCCAATTGCCTATTTTCATTTTTATGTTTTCGACAAAGGGTTACTGTGCCTTCACCATCTATAAGTCCTGCAATATATGCAGCATCAATAGCCGAGAGTTCAGCTGTAACCTTGTAGAGAGACATTCCATTACCTCGTCTTTTGGGCTAACTAACATTTAATAAATAGATTTTAGGTTGAGTTTAAGCATAAAACCTAACAAAACATAATTATACAATGTCTCAACTGTTGGGTTTCGCTATGGCTCTACCCAACCTACGTCACAGATCATCAGGCACAAAAAAACCACCCGAAGGTGGTTGTTTTGTATTTGGTGGAGGCGGCGGGACAGTGATTCCTGAATTTTCATTCAGGCCTGGACTATTCCTTCATCTGATAAATCAGATGGAGAGCGTTTGTGAGTATCTGTTTTACTATCAACCCACCCTAGTATTCCATGAAGACAAGTCTCGTTAGGAACCTATGAGTCTCTAGCCGGCTTACTGGTTTCCCATTCACCGGACGGCGTTGGCATAGGACCCTTGTCCCGTAGCGTTCACCGTATGAGCTCTCTTTTTCCAATAGGGATCACTCCCTATGGCGACCATTTTACTAATCGAACCCGCGTCCGCAGATCCTCCGCCTTCGGATCTACATGCTTATTTCATCTATTAATTTAACTACCTGCTACCCGATGAACAGGGAAAACAAGTAGCGATCTTGTAAAGTTTTAATCTCTTAGTACCAAGCATACCTTGAGACGATCTTGTGAGAGTCGACGCCCGATACCAGACGCACAAGCACGGATCTGGTCGGACGGCATTCACTGGTTATTAAGCAGCTAGTGCGTAGTTGTTATCGTTAGCAACTAATTTAATTCCAGTCTTTTTTACGAGAGAACTGAAGTACTCGGCATGCACCTTAGGTTTTGTAATCCCCGTCGAAGCCAGGTCGCCCCCAAAGTGTTGAACTCTTATATTGTAACGGATGTGACGTTTTTCAACCAGTGAAAACTTATCTTGCTTTCAGAATTCTGGCTTTATCACGATTCCAGTCGCGATCTTTTTCGGTTGCGCGTTTATCGTGTAGTTGTTTACCTTTAGCCAGCGCAATTTCAATCTTGGCCATGCCCTTTTTCCAGTACATATTCAAAGGAATAAGTGTGTAACCTTTGCGCTCTACCGCACCAATCAGTTTGTGTAATTCAGCACGATGCAGCAGTAATTTACGGTCACGTTGCGGCTCTGGTTTGATATGCGTTGATGCTGTTTTTAACGCGGTAATGAGTGCGTTAGCTAACCAGGCTTCACCATTGCGAACGTGCACATAGCTCTCGTTGAGCTGAGCTTTTCCATCACGCAGGCTTTTCACTTCCCATCCTTCGAGAACGAGTCCTGCTTCAAATCTATCTTCGATGAAAAATTCATGCCGTGCCTTGCGGTTCACTGCGATGGTATTTTCGCCTACTTTCTTTTTATTCTTTTTCGCTGCCATGTGGATATTATAGAGTGTTTAAACGGCGGCTTCATTATTTATCATTCATAACAACAAAATGAGTGCAGTTTGTTGAAAGCCAAATATTTTGGGTACAATCGAATGAATTTACTATTTTGAGGCGACCGAATGGCTAGACCAACCAAGTCGATTCATGGCGAGTGGACATCTCGCTGGGCATTTATTCTTGCAGCAACAGGATCGGCTGTTGGCCTGGGAAACATATGGAAATTTCCTTACATCGCTGGTGAAAACGGTGGCGGTGCTTTTGTTTTAGTTTATCTCTTATGTATTGCTATTATCGGTGTGCCACTGATGATGGCTGAAATTCTGATTGGTCGACGTGGTCGACAAAACCCCATGAATACCCTGAAATCCATTGCCGAAGAAGAAGGCAAGAGCAAACACTGGCAGTGGCTTGGTGGCATGGGGGTATTAACCGGCTTTTTTATTCTTTCGTATTACAGTGTGATTGCTGGACAGGCGATGGCCTATATTCCCCGCGCATTTGCGGGGGTGTTTGAAGGGGTCACTGCTGACGGTGCCATTAGTATCCATAAAGCCTTAGTCAATGATCCAGAACGCTTATTGGCCTGGCACACCATCTTTATGCTGATGACGGTAGCTATCGTTATTCGTGGTGTTCAGCATGGCTTAGAAAAGTCTGTTCGCATTATCATGCCCGCCCTATTTATTATCATTTTGATGTTAGTGGGATATGGCTATAACACTGGCGAATACTTTCATCAAAGTATGGACTTTTTATTCGCGACTGATTTTTCTAAGCTGACACATACAGGCGTGCTGACCGCAATGGGGCACGCCTTTTTTACATTGAGCTTGGGGATGGGGGCCATAATGGTTTATGGGTCATACCTGCCTCAAAAAGCCTCTATATTCAAAGTCTCTCTGACTATTTCTGTGATGGATACAGGCGTGGCATTACTTGCTGGCTTGGCGATCTTCCCTCTCGTATTTGCCAATGGTTTAGAACCAGGACAAGGACCCAGTTTAATTTTTGATACGCTACCAATTGCCTTTGGTCATATGCCGGGCGGTGAGTTCTTTGGCGGTATCTTTTTTGTCTTATTATTATTTGCTGCCTGGAGTTCTGGCATTTCACTGGTTGAGCCAATTGTTGTATGGTTAGTAGAAAATAAGAATATGACAAGACTCCGAGCCAGCGTGTACTCAGGTGCCATAATCTGGTTATTAGGTCTGCTGACAATCTTCTCATTTAACATCGGCCGGGAATGGACATTATTCGGATTAACGATGTTTGAGTTGCTTGACTACCTTACAGCGAATATTATGTTGCCTTTGGGCGGATTACTGATAGCCTTCTTTGCAGGCTGGGTAATGAAGCGACAAAGCTCGATGGATGAGCTGGGATTGGGCAATGGAGTGCTGTATTCGACTTGGCGAGTACTTGTACGTTTTATTACACCGATTGCAATTATGATTGTCTTTGCCAATCTTATCGGTCTTCTGAATTAATTAATGACGTAACCGGATTTCAATGACTACCATCACACGAAGCTCTCTGGTCATGTACACACCTGATCAAATGTTTGATTTGGTTAATGATGTTGAAGCCTATCCACGGTTTTTGCCTTGGTGTCGCGACAGCAGAATTATCAGTAAAAATGAAGATGTTATTTGCGCCTCACTGGATATAGCCAAAGGCGGCATTCATCATGAATTTTCCACCAGGAACGTGCTCGATCATGGCAATGCCATTCGGATCGAGTTAATTGACGGCCCCTTTCGTCACTTAGAAGGCCATTGGCAATTTAAGCCTATTGGCGATAATCAGGGATGTCGTGTCCAGCTTGATATGGACTTCGAGTTTTCTACCCGCTTATTAGACTTAGCATTAGGCCCTGTTTTTACTCAAATCTCAGGCTCATTGGTAGAAGCTTTTTGTAAACGTGCACAGGAAATCTATGGAAAACGCTGATTTAATGCTAATTGAGGTAGCTTACGCGCTACCGAATGAACAAGTCATTATTCCTATCGAAGTCCCTAAAGATTGCGTCGTAGAAGAAGCAATCAAACGCTCTGGCATCTTAGAGCGTTTCCCACAAATCGATTTAAAAACAGATAAAGTCGGTATTTTTGGCAAGATGTGTAAGCTGAATGCCGAGTTGAATGATAAAGACCGTATCGAGATATATCGTCCATTAATTGCTGATCCGAAAGAATCACGTCGCCAGAAAGCAGAAATGGAGAAAAAGAAAAAAGCAGCGGCTGAATAATCAGCCCTGCTTTTTGTATACGGCCTGTGATTCGAGCAAATCCATTTCCTGCTGTGTAAATCCTGCATCTAATCTGGCCTCCGTATGAAACGGGCCACGAATCTCACCATTGAAGTAGGTATGAAGTAAGGTTTTAAACGTCTCGAAAGGGTCCACGCCCCGTTGCTCGCACAGAAAATTAAACCAGCGAGTACCGATGGTCACATGACCAATCTCTTCTTCCAAAATCAGTGTCAAAATATCAAACGCTTTATGATCACCTGAGTTTTTTAACTTCTTCATCATCGAAGGTGTGACGTCTAATCCCCTCGCCTCTAACACGCGAGGCACTAATGCCATCCTTGTCAGTGGATCATGGTGTGTCTTCTGAGCCATTTCCCACATACCGTCATGGGCGGGAAAATCACCATAATGAAATCCCATGCTTTGCAAATGTTCATCTAATAATAAAAAATGATGTGCTTCTTCATAGGCGACTTGCATCCAGTCCAGGTAAAAAGCCTCGGGCATATCAGCAAACCGGGCTGTCGCGTCCAGTGCCAGATTAATCGCGTTAAACTCAATATGACATATGGCGTGAATCAGTGTGGCATGGCCTGTTTGTTGATTATTACGTCGACGCGGTAATGCTTTGGGTGGGACTAAGTCTGGTTTATCTGGTCTGCCCGGTATCGTCGGTACATCAAGTGATTGTCGATTAAGATAAAAACCTTCTTTATTTATTTGCTCGAAGAGCGTTCTTGTGTGCTGTGCTTTCTGCCATGGGTCATTCATCAACAAACACCTTAAGGCTTGTTGACGCACATCAATATTATCAACCATCTAATCTTACTCTTGGGTCAACTAATGTATAGGAAATATCTGTCAGTACCAGCCCCACAATGTACAAAACCGATCCTAGAAAGACCATTGAACGCACGATAGCAAAGTCTTGGGCCTGAATAGCATCAATGGTGTAACTGCCTAAGCCGGGAATACCAAAGAAGGATTCAAGGATTAAACTTCCCATAAACAAGGTAGGTAAAACCACTACCGCCCCAGTTAAGATGGGTATCATGGCATTTTTCAGAACATGTACAAATAACACTCTGATTTCAGATAAGCCTTTCGCTCTGGCAGTGCGAACATAATCCTTTGAGACTTCTTCCAGAAATAGAGTGCGGTACCAGCGTGAGCCTGAGCCAATACCAGAAACGATACCAATAAAGACAGGCAAAATAACAAATTTAAAGGCATCTAACCCTTGTGCGTAGCCTGATAACGGAACAAGCTGCATGATCTTTCCCACCAAAAACTGGCCACCGATGATGTAGAACAGCCCAGAAATAGACATCAGCACAACACAGAGAATGACCCCACTCAGATCGAGATAACTGGCTCTGAAAAAAACCATCAGCATGGCAAAGGTGATATTGGCCAGCATACCAATAATGAAAACGGGAACCGCTATCGCCAGGCTGGGCCACATACGTGTTTGAATATCTTCGCCAATATCGCGGCCATCATCTGCCTGACCAAACTCAAAGGCGAACAGACTCAACGATTTATCAAAGAATATCGTATCGGTGAGTTTATCCATGCCCTGCTGCTCATGGTTCCAGAGCAACGCCTTGTTATATCCCCTCTCTTCTTTCCAGACATTTACCGCTTCTTGAGTGACGTGCTTTTCACCCAGATGCATTCGCGCCATATCATCCGGCGTATTAACCATAAAAAACAGAGCAAAGGTGAGCGCATTGACCCCGATTAAAATCGGAAACGCATAGAGAATCCTTCGGACAATATAAGCAAACATAGATTAACCAGGTTATTTCATCAGTTTTGACTGATGCATCTTAAGCATCAATATGTATCTGTTTCACATTATGACGCTATGAAACGTAATGAGAAAGGACTATTACATATTTGCAGACTCACTGTTATGCGTTTTATTAATTCTGCCCTTAGTTTCCCTGATTTAATGCATGTCAATTATTTAGAAAATTAGCATTTACTAATACACAGAATTTGTTATCGTGTGTTTCATCATCTGTAAACAATAACGAGGTTGTTATGAACCTAACTGCAATGGATTTGGTGAAGCGAGCCAAAAGTGAAATTAATGAAATCAGCTGTGAAGAAGCAACATCCATGTTGGATAGTGCCACGGTCATTGATGTCAGAGAACCAACAGAATATGAGGCAGGCCATATAGCCAATGCGCTGCCTATTCCCAGAGGTATGCTGGAGTTTTCACTGAATTCTCACCCATCACTGACTAACCTTGAGCAAGCTATTATTGTTTACTGCAAATCAGGCGGAAGATCCGCATTGGCTGCCCAAACGTTACAAACGATGGGCTATCAACATGTTTACTCTATCGCGGGTGGATTTGATGCTTGGCTACAGACGAATAACTGAGGAATATATCATGCGTAGATTTTCTTACATCTCATTTTTGTTGCTGACACTCTCGTTTTTACCCCTGGTTGCCCAGGCAGAATCCACGCAAGTAATGATTAGAGCAATGGCTGTTGATGCTAAATTTATCGGCACGAGTGTGGGCGGCGTTCGGGTAACTATCAAAGATGCCGAGACAGATGAATTACTCGACGAAGGTTGGATTCATGGTGGCACCGGTGATACTGATCGTTTAATCAAAAATCCAGTTCAACGTGGCGATATGCTTGCAGATAATAATACTGCTGGCTATCTGGCAACGGTAGATATCGATACGCCACGTCTGGTCAAAATTACCTTGTTCGGCCCCTATGCATACCGCCAGTCTCTACAAGAGGCCAGTGTCACTACCTGGTTGATCCCCGGCAAAGATTTATTAGGTGACGGCATCACAATCAAAATGCCTGGCTTTATTGCTGACGGCTGGACACAGGTCTTACAGGACGGTGTTGTTGAGTTCTATCTGAATGCTTCATTAATGTGTGGCTGTCCTATTAAGAAAAATGGTCTGTGGAATCCAGATGATTATGAAGCTAAAGCCATTGTGATGCAGGATGAGAAAAAGATAGATGAAATTCCATTAAGCTTTACAGGGCCCATCGGCATCTTCTCAGCAAAAACCCAATTGAATAAGAATGGTCACTACAAAGCTATTCTTTATGTTGTAGACACAAAAACAGGCAATGTCGGTGTTGACCGGACCATGTTTGAAATTAATTTAGACTGATAGTTGTAACAATCGCAGCATGAATTCGTCTTATCAAGACAGCATTCTGCAGGAGAAGAAAATGGCGCACCCATCATGTCCGGTCTCAGGAACAGGCCTTGGACTACGCCGACAATTTATTGAAGAACTCTTAGAATTGGGCAATCCTGATATCGACTTTATGGAAGTCGCGCCAGAGAACTGGATGGGACTCGGTGGCAAATATGCCAAGCAATTCACGGCTGCTTGTGAACGCTTTTCGATGATGTGTCACGGTTTATCACTGTCTATAGGTAGCCCAGCACCACTAGATGTCGCTTTTCTCAAACAGTTGAAACATTTTTTCGACAAGCATCAAATCGTTAGTTATAGCGAGCATTTAAGCTTTTGCAGTGATGATGGCCACCTTTATGACTTAATGCCAATTCCGTTTACTGCTGAGTCTGTTCGTTATGTGTCAGAGCGTATTAAGCAGGTTCAGGATATTCTGGAAAGACAACTTATTATAGAAAATGTGTCGTATTACGCCGCCCCAGGCCAAGAAATGACTGAAGTTGATTTCACACGAGAGGTACTAGAAGAAGCAAATTGTGGTCTGTTATTAGATGTAAATAATGTTTATGTGAACAGTATCAATCATGGTTATGACGCCAAGCACTTTATCGATGCGATGCCGACGGATCGAATTGCGTATCTCCATATTGCCGGACATTACAATGAAGCAGAGGATTTGATTGTCGATACTCATGGTGCTGATATTGTCGACCCTGTCTGGCAGCTCCTCAGTCATACTTACGACCGGCATGGCATTATCCCTACCCTGCTCGAGCGTGACTTTAATATTCCTTCTCTGTCACATTTGTTTGATGAGATGACGATCATCAGAAAATATCAACAACAGCCATATGATATGCAGGCTCGACATGGCTAATCAGTTTCAAGAAACACAATATCAGTTTGCCGCCTATATCCGAGATCCTGAACATCAGCCTATTCCAGACCAGCTGGAAAGCCGTCGAATGGCGATTTACCGCGATTTATTTTTTAATAATATTGACAGCACCTTATCCAGTGCTTTTCCCGTTATACGGCAACTGATGAACGAAAATGACTGGCTGGCACTGGTCAGATCCTTTATGAAAAATCATTTTTGCCAATCACCTCGGTTTGTTGATGTCTCAAAAGAGTTTATTGAATATTTGAATCAACAGCATGACGTAAATGAAACCATGCCTTTTTTGCAGGAGCTGGCTCATTATGAGTGGGTTGAATTGGCATTAAGTATTGCCGAGGAAGAATGGGAATGTAGTGAGATTGATAAAATAACCAATATGTTGGCCATGTCTTATCAAGGCTCTCCCCTGGCCTGGCTATTAAGTTTCCAATTTCCTGTACATCAGATTTGTGATGATTTTCAGCCGACCACGCCATCTGAACAGCCTCATTATCTGCTGGTATATCGCAATAAAACGGATGACGTAAAGTTCATCGAACTCAATGGTTTAAGCGCACATCTCTTCGAGCAAATCAGCCAGGGAGAAGACGTTGAGTCGGTTATTGATGCGATTGCCGAAGCCATGCCACAACTTGATTATCGGCTGATAAAAAATGGCGCCAAAGAGTTAATAACAGACTGGTTATCAAAAGGCATTTTACTGGTAAGACAGGCATAAAAAAGGCCGGGATAATCCCAGCCTTTTTTATTCTTATTAGATTCGCGCTTAGGCAGTCGCTAATTCAATCGCTTCAGCAGAAAGACGGGTAATTTCATCCCAGTTTTCCGCATCAACTAAGCTTGCAGCACACATCCATGAGCCACCAACACAACCTACATTAGGAAGACTGTAATAGTCCTTCACATTTTTCTGGTTGACACCACCCGTTGGGCAGAAGGTGATTTGTGGAATCGGCGCACCGATTGATTTCAACATTGGCACACCACCCGCGGCTTCAGCAGGGAAGAATTTCATTGCTGTGATGCCTTTTTCAAGCAGCGCCATTGCCTGGCTTGGATCGGCCACACCAGGTAATAAAGGCACGCCGGTTTTTAATGCTGCATCAATCAATTTTTCTGTGGTACCAGGGCTGACGATAAACTCAGCGCCTGCATCAATCGCTGCATTGAGTGTTTCGATGTTGATGATAGTACCAGCACCAACGATAGCATCAGGCACTTCAGCTTTGATGCGACGGATAGATTCAAGTGCTGCATCTGTTCTTAAAGTAATTTCCAGAACCTTCAAACCACCTTTAACCAAAGCTTTAGCTAAGGGCACAGCATGTTCAACATTATTGATAACCATCACCGGTACAATCGGCGATACTTTCATGATCTCTTGAATTGTTTTAGACATTGATTAACTTATTCCAAATAATTATTCGACATTAAACATGTTGATGGCACCTGTTTCAGCTGATGAAACGCCTTGGCGGAAACTATCAAACAGTTCACGGCCCATGCCATAGTGATGTTCAGTATTAGCCAGTACACAAGCCATACGTGAGTTCAGTTCTTCTTCGTCGACCAACACATTCAACTCACCACGTTGTGTATCAAGACGGATCATATCGCCATCACGTACTTTGGTGAGGATGCTACCATCAGCACATTCAGGACATAAGTGAATAGCAGAAGGCACTTTACCCGATGCACCAGACATACGGCCATCAGTCACAAGCGCGACTTTAAAGCCTTTATCCTGTAATACACCTAATGGTGGTGTCAGTTTATGCAGCTCAGGCATACCGTTTGATTTTGGTCCTTGGAAACGCAGGACAACAATCACGTCTTTATTCATTTCACCACGTTTGAATGCTTCAACGACATGGTCTTGATTATCAAAGACCATCGCAGGTGCTTCAACAACCTGATGTTTAGGATCAACGGCAGATATCTTAGACATACCACGACCAAGATTACCTTTGATAAGGTGTAAACCACCACTTGTAGCAAACGGTGCAGGAACACTACCGATAACATCAGTATCAAGTGAGGCTTCAGGACCTTCTTCCCATGTCAAAGTACCGTCTTTCAGTGTCGGTTCTTTAGTGTATTGCTCCATGCCTTTCTCATCACCGATGGTGATGATGTCAGTATGCATTAAGCCGTGTTTAGATAATTCACGAATCAATACACCCATACCACCAGCAGCCTGGAAGTGATTCACATCGGCAGTACCGTTCGGGTAAATACGTGTCACTAATGGGATGATTTTTGACAGACGGTCAAAATCGTCCCAGTTAATGATGATGCCAGCTGCACGTGCAATCGCGATTAAGTGAATAGTGTGATTCGTTGAACCACCTGTGGCTAACAGACCAACCAAGGCATTCAATATCGCTTTCTCATCGATCATGTGACCAATCGGACGATAATCATCACCCAATGCTGTAAATTTGAGTGCTTGTTCGGTTGCGCGTTTGGTTAATGCATCACGCAGTGGCGTGTTTGGATTAATGAATGAGCTACCAGGAAGGTGAAGCCCCATCATTTCAACCATCATCTGGTTACTATTCGCTGTGCCGTAGAATGTACATGTACCCGGGCTGTGGTATGACTCTGACTCAGCTTTCAGTAATTCGTCACGGCCTACTTTGCCTTCAGCATAAAGCTGACGAATACGTACTTTTTCTTTATTGGGTAAGCCGCTCGGCATAGGGCCAGCTGGAACGAAAACGGCCGGTAAATGACCGAAACTCAATGCACCAATCAACAGACCAGGGACAATTTTGTCACAAACACCGAGGTACATTGCCGCATCAAACATGTTGTGGCTTAGGCCAACAGCCGTCGCCATAGCGATAACGTCACGGCTGAAAAGTGAGAGTTCCATGCCGGGTTGACCCTGTGTAATACCATCACACATGGCTGGAACACCACCAGCAAACTGGGCTACCCCACCTGCTTCAGTGGCTGCTTTCTTGATGATTGCTGGGAAATCTTTGAACGGCTCATGCGCTGATAGCATGTCGTTGTAGGAAGAGATAATCGCAATATTGGCTTTTTGATCAGCAGCTAAGTCTGCTTTCTCTGACATCGAGCAGGCAGCAAATCCATGAGCTAAATTACCGCAGCCCAATACAGCACGATGAGGGCCTTTTTGAATTGCCTCATCAATACGGGCCAGGTAAATATCCCGTGTTTTTTTGCTTCTCTCGATGACGTCATTGGTGACGGCTTCTAAAACTGGATGAACCATACTTTCCTTCTCTCTTAAATGCTTTGCCTGAATATATGCAAAGATAATTGCGGGTTCGGGGTACCCTTAAGAATCTACGTAAAGACCCGATATTATAACGCTAATACTCATTTTTAGCACGCTGTTATCAAAAACTTACCCCGCAAATGCGCTATGAAAAAGTATCAAATTCTCATTATTATTATTTCAAACACGACGCAATATGGCAGAAATGCTGGCTGTGATGAACTTCACATTCTGCCTTTCAGCTGATGAGAAAGAGACAAAAAAGTTTTGCTCCTCGTGTTATCTAATAGCGCTTCAGGTATCATATCCGGCTTTAATTTTTTACCGAAAATACTATGACAACTGAAACAAAAGCGATGCGACAAATACGTAGTTTTGTTCGCCGTGAAGGCCGTCTGACACCCGGACAACAGCGCGCTCTGGATAATCACTGGCCCATTTTCGGTATTGAAGACGACACAGATTTATCTGATCTCAATGCCCTTTTTGGTCGCACCGCACCTAAAGTTATCGAAATAGGTTTCGGTAATGGTGCCTCATTGATTGAGATGGCTAAGAATCATCCAGATCATGACTATATAGGCATAGAGGTTCATCGTCCTGGTGTCGGTCAGTTACTCAAAGGTATCGACGATGAGCAGCTGAGCAATGTCCGGGTTGCTTGCACCGATGCTGTTCAACTTCTTAAACAGCGCATCAAAAATCAGGCTCTCGCCCGTGTTCAAATTTACTTTCCTGATCCGTGGCATAAAAAGCGCCACAACAAACGGCGAATTATCCAGCCTGAGTTTGTCAATGTCCTGGCAGACAAATTAGAACATGGTGGCCATTTACATCTGGCAACAGACTGGCAAGATTATGCGGAACAAATGCTTGCAGATGTCTCCTCCAATACTCGTTTTCAAAATACAAGCCACGACAATACTTACATCGAACGTCCTGATTACCGTCCCCTGACCAAATTTGAACAACGTGGTCATCGCTTGGGACATGGTGTCTGGGATTTGGTTTTTAAGCGGATATAAGCTGAGATTGATAAAAGCTTGCACCTGTCAGGTGCTTGAGATACTTTATCAACTTGTTCAAAAACCAGCTGCAAGTAATTGACTATGAAATTAAATATCCTAAAAGCACCCAGTTTCCTTTTACTCAGTACCATGAGCAGTGCTAGTTTTGGTGCAGGCTTCGCCATTATCGAGCAAAGTGTGACAGGCTTAGGAAGAGCTTTCGCCGGCAGTGCTGCAGCAGCTGAAGATGGCAGTACCGTCTTTTTTAATCCGGCCGGCCTGGTATATCTAAAACAAGCCGAGATGGACTTCGCACTTAACTACATAGCACCCAATACCGAATTCAATAACGACGGTACGAGCTCTCCAGCAAATGGGGGTGACTATGGTGATGCAGGTAACAATGCAGTTGTACCTAACTTTTACTTTGCGAAACCACTTAATGACAAAGTCGCAATCGGCTTTGGTGTGACGGCTCCTTTTGGCTTAGTCACTGAATATAACGAAAATTGGGTGGGCCGTTATTTTGCTGTGAAATCGGATCTCAAAACCATCAATTTCAATCCAAGCATTGCTTTCAAAGCGACAGATAAACTCTCTATTGGATTTGGTGTGAGTGCAGAATACATTGATCTCACACTGTCACAGATGACAGATCGATTTGGCGCTCCTGATCGAAAAGTAAAATTGGAAGCGGATGACTGGGGCTATGGTTATAACTTAGGCATTATGTATCAGATGACGCCGGAAACACGTCTGGCTCTAGCTTATCGCTCTAAAATTTCGCATACGCTTGAAGGGGACGGTAAAGTCACGACACCGATAGGCAAGATCGAACAAGATATTCAGGGCGATGTGGATTTACCAGAAACGCTCTCACTTGCTATCCATCATCAGCTCAATGATAAATGGTCCGTTATGGCTGATGCCACGATGACCCGTTGGAGCCGTTTTGAAGAGCTTGCTATTGAATCAGATGGTGGCGCCTTCACCAGTACCAAAGCAGAAGACTGGGATAACAGCATGCGATATGGGATTGGTTTGAATTATCAATACAGTGATAAATGGCAATTTCGTACAGGGATTGCCTACGATGAAACACCCGTTCCCAATGCCGAACGACGCACTGCGCGAATACCTGACAATGACAGAAAATGGTTAGCGATCGGCGCCACCTATAACTATTCTGACAATCTGGTTATCGATGCAGGCTATGCCCATTTATTTGCAAGCAATCCTTCGATAAGAGAGTCCGACGGAAGTCATAGTCTTAATGGTGATTATGATGTCAGTGTTGATTTGTTAGGAGTTCAACTTCGTTGGTTAATGTAAATGTCATTGGATACAACAGATTATATTTCTATAGCTTCTGCTCAGACTTTATACGGCCTATTCAGAGAGCGGCATAGAAAAACCCCCAACAGCACAGCCTATTCACATTTTTGTGCAGATACTCAACAGTGGCAAACCACCACTTGGTCAGAGGCTGCACAACAAATAGCTATCTGGCAACATGCACTGAAATCAGAAGGTCTGAGATCAGGCGACCGGGTCGCGTTAAATTTGAAAAATTGTCAGGAATGGGTGTTTTTCGATCAGGCAGCCTTAAGTCTTGGTCTCATTACAGTCCCACTCTACCCAGATGATCGGCCTGATAGCCTTGCTTTTATCTTGCAAGATGCTGATGTCAGATGTTTATTTTTACAAAACCAGCATCAATGGCAACGTCTGAAACCTTCGTTATCAGACGAACATCAACTCAAACGTGTGATTATCAAAACTACTGGTGAAAATATACTTGATGCACCAGCGGTATACATGAATGAATGGTTGAGAACGGATACTAACCCGGCCTTGATTGATTGGCAGGCAGATCCTCATCAATTAGCCACGATCATCTACACTTCAGGCACCACAGGTAAACCCAAGGGCGTTATGCTCAGTCATTATAATATTTTGTCTGTTGCCAGCGCTTCACTTGAGTGCTTTCAAGTTCGGTCAGATGATCTTTTTCTATCCTTTCTCCCCCTATCGCACACACTGGAGAGAACGGCCGGTTACTATTTACCCATGATGACAGGCGCTAGAGTGGCTTTTTCCAGAGGCATTCCACAATTAGCCAATGATATTCAAGAGCTGAAACCCTCTGTATTAATTGCTGTACCACGTATTTTTGAACGCATCTATCAACGTATACAGTCTTCTGTGTCATCACAGCCCTGGTACAAACGCTTATTGCTCAAATTGACATCTCATATAGGCTGGACATCTTTTCTCCACGCTCAACGTCGTCATCGCTGGTCTCCTTGTTTTCTATTCATGCCTGTATTAGAGAAAATAGTAGCCAAAAATATACAAGCCCTTTTCGGTGGACAATTAAGAATCGCTGTTACAGGCGGAGCCGCCATTCCACATCATGTTGCTGAATTCTTCATCGGCATGGGGATCAATCTTTTACAAGGCTATGGTTTAACGGAAACAAGTCCCGTCATTAGCGTGAATAGAACTTCAGAAAATGAACCGTTTAGTGTGGGTCAACCCATTCCATCTGTGGAAGCAAAAATAGGTGACAATGCCGAGCTTTTGGTCAAAAGCCCTGGCAATATGTTGGGTTACTGGAATAACCATAAAGCAACAGCGAATACCATTGATGCTGAAGGCTGGTTACATACAGGGGATCAAGCGCGTATAGCTGAGAGTGGACATATCTTCATTACCGGCCGAATTAAAGACATTCTGGTATTGAGTAATGGTGAGAAGGTCTCGCCAGTGGATATGGAAATGGCTATCACTCGTGATGAGTTATTTGAACAGGCCCTGGTAGTGGGTGAAGGCAAGCCTTTTCTCTCTGCACTTGTTGTCTTGAATGCAGAACAGTGGCTTCAACTTGCACAAAGGTTGAAGCTAGATGCAATGAATAAAAATAGCCTTACTGATAAAAGCCTGCAACAACATATCATTCAGAGGTTCAGAGGCTTGTTACATGACTTTCCTGCCTATGCCAAGATTCGCCGGGTGCATCTCACTCTCTCACCTTGGACAATAGAAAATGGCATGCTAACGCCAACCATGAAAATAAAACGTGCAAAACTTGTTGAGGCCAATCAACAACTTATTGATGGGTTTTATCAGAACTAAGCTTATTTATTTTTGAGGTTAAACTCAGGAAGAATTCGCATGATAGCCTCTACAGTATGAAATGATCCGAATATCAAAATCCGATCATCTGTTTCTGCCTTCTGTAAGGCATGTTGGTAGGCATCATTCACGGTGGTGTAACAGTTATAATTATCAAGCTCGGATGAAGATATTGCTTTTGCTGCCAGAGACTCAGCATCCATACCTCGGTCACCATCCAATCCTGCAAAAAACCAATGTGTAATATCCTTTTGCAGGATCTGGATAACCGACTGACAATCCTTATCTTTCAGCATAGCTAACACAGCATATGTTTTACCTTTACAGTTTCGCTGTGAAAGTAATTTGTGAAGGTTTTCAGCCCCTTGCTGATTATGTGTTACATCAAGGATAAGCGTCACATTGTCACGATTGATCTCTTGAAATCTGCCAGCCAGATTGACATGCTTCAGTCCATTTAAAATAGCCGTATCGGTGATGGTTAATCCCTGCTCTTTCAACAACTCACAAACCTGCACGACGGCTGCGGCATTTTGTATCTGGTAATCACCCACTAAGGCAGGATAAGGTAATACTCTGGCTTCATTTCCAGTAGCTTGCCAGCTCCAGCTATCCTCATTCAATTGTGAATACTGATACGACTCACCTGCTTTGTATAAAGGCGCATTTTGTTTCCGGGCATGTTCGAGCAGACTACTGGGAGGCACTGTCTCTGAACAGACAACGGGCGTCATAGGGCGAATAATGCCCGCCTTTTCATAAGCGATTTTCTCACGCGTATCGCCTAACCAGGCGGTATGATCGAGCCCAATTGGGGTAATAAGCGCGATATCTGTATCAAACAAATTGACAGCATCCAAACGCCCTCCCATACCGACTTCAAGGACGGCAATATCCACTTTTTCAAGCCTGAAGATTTCCGCCGCGGCCAGTGTGGCAAACTCAAAATAAGTGAGTGAAATGTCACCACGTGCTTCATCGATACGAGCAAAGGCATCACAAATCTGTTGGTCTGAGCAGGGTTGGCCGTTGATAGCTATACGTTCGTTATACGCTAGCAGATGTGGCGAAGTATAGGTCCCAGTTTTATAACCGGCCGCCATCAGAATGCTACTGGTCATAGCAACTGAGGAACCTTTACCGTTAGTACCAGCAATCGTCACCAATTTGAATGGTAACTTTGTCTGCCCTTGCATGTTTTGCCATACAAGAGCGATACGATCTAAGCCTGGATCAATTTCAGTGAAGTGTAATTTTTCCTGCCACGCCAACCATTGTGGCAATGTGCTGAACCGCATACAGTTCTATGCTGCACGATGCTGAAGCATGCTGAGGATATTGGATAATCTATCTCGCATTTGACGACGATCAATAATCATATCAATCGCACCATGTTCCAACAGAAACTCTGCTCTTTGAAAGCCTTCCGGGAGTGTTTCACGGACGGTTTGCTCAATAACACGTGGACCAGCAAAACCAATAAGCGCATTAGGTTCAGCCACATTGATATCACCGAGCATCGCTAAACTCGCAGATACACCACCCATTGTCGGATCAGTCATGACTGATACAAATGGAATGCCTGCATTACTTAACTGAGTCAGGATCGCACTGGTTTTAGCCATTTGCATTAAAGACAATAAGCCTTCTTGCATGCGCGCACCACCACTCGCAGAAAAACAGACCAACGGAATATTATTTTTCAGCGCGACTTTGGCTGCTCGAACAAATTTTTCACCTACGACAGATCCCATCGATCCAGCCATAAAGTTAAAATCAAAACTGACTGCAACTAATGGTAAACCATTGACTCTACCTTGCATTGCCAACAAAGCATCGTTTTCGCCTGTTGTTCGTTGTGCTTGGGTAAGACGATCTTTATAGCGTTTACTGTCTTTGAACTTCAGTGTGTCGACAGGTTTAACTTCAGCGGCGATTTCTTTACGGTCTTCTTCATCCAGAAAGCTTTCCAGCCGTGTTCTGGCATTAATGCGCTGGTGATGATCACACTTAGGACATACCATCAAATTACGTTCAAGTTCTGCACGGTAAAGTACATTGTCACAGCTTGGACATTTACACCAGACACCTTCTGGCACTGAACGACTTCGCACAGTTGTACGAATTTTGGATGGGAGTAATCTTTCAAACCAACTCATTTTGTCACCTTCGTTATTTTTATGCTTTTGCTAAATCACGCGCATTGATGGCATGGCGCATTTCAGCTAACAGACCTGCAACTGCAACTGGCAGCTCTTCAAGTCGTTGTGCATGTTCTTCGATGCACTTAACCAGAGTACTACCTACTACCACCGCATCGGCAATCTCGGCAACTGCTGCTGCAGACTTACCATCACGGATACCAAAACCAACACCTAGCGGTAAATCCGTTCTTTCACGCAGCATACTGAGTTTATCATTGACTTCTGTCACGTCTAGCGAAGCCGAGCCGGTCACCCCTTTAATGGAAACATAATAAATGAATCCACGCGCAAAAGAAGCAATCATTGACATACGTTCTGCCGATGTCGTTGGTGCCACCAAGTAGATGGTATCAATATCATGCTGATCCATGATCTCACGAAACTCAACTGATTCTTCGGGAGGTACGTCAACAGTTAATACCCCATCAACACCTGCTTCTTGAGCAAGTTTAGCAAACTCTGCATATCCCACAGCTTCAATAGGATTCGCATAGCCCATTAAGACGATGGGTGTTTCTGTGTTTTTCTCACGAAACTTTTTCACCATTGTCAGCACAGATTTGATGCTGACATCGTTCTTAAGCGCTCTTTCACATGCTTTTTGGATGACAGGACCATCACTCATCGGGTCAGAAAAAGGGATACCAAGTTCAATAATATCGGCACCTGCATCGACCAGCGCATGGAGCAATGGCACGGTTACCCAAGGTTCAGGATCGCCGGCAGTAATATAGGGAATAAGTGCTGTTTGACCATCTGTCTTCAGTTTCTCAAAGCACTGACTTATACGACTCATTATGACTTCCTTAGAATTTTAATCCAGCCATGGCGGCAACGGTATGCATATCTTTGTCACCACGCCCTGACAGGTTAACTACTATTGTTTGCTCTGGAGACATGGTCGGTGCCAATTTTTTCACATAGGCCAACGCATGGCTTGACTCAAGTGCAGGAATAATACCTTCGGTGCGTGTAAGCTCATGGAAAGCAGTTAACGCCTCTTCATCAGTTACCGACACATAATTTGCTCGACCAATATCTTTCAACCAAGCATGCTCAGGGCCCACACCTGGATAGTCCAGTCCAGCTGAAATTGAATGCGTTTCTACGATTTCACCATTGTCATCTTGCATCAGATAAGTACGGTTTCCATGTAAAACACCTGGTCTTCCCGCAGAAAGTGGTGCTGAATGCTGACCTGTTTCAATCCCATGTCCAGCGCCTTCCACACCATGCATTTCAACAGACTCATCTTCGATGAATGGATGAAACAGACCAATCGCATTAGAACCGCCACCAATACAAGCAACCAATGCATCTGGTAGTTTGCCATTGATATCCAGCATTTGCTGCTTCGCTTCACGTCCAATAATAGATTGAAAATCTCTTACCATAGCAGGATAAGGATGGGGGCCAGCAACAGTACCTATGATGTAAAATGTATCATCGACATTGGTCACCCAATCACGTAGCGCTTCATTAAGCGCATCTTTTAATGTGCGTGAGCCTGATTCCACCGGCACCACTTGTGCACCGAGCAGTTTCATTCTATATACATTCTGAGCCTGACGTTCAACATCTTCTGCGCCCATGTAAACAATACATTCCAAGCCCATTCTGGCAGCGACCGTTGCTGTCGCCACACCGTGTTGACCAGCGCCTGTTTCAGCGATGATGCGGTTCTTACCCATACGCTTGGCTAATAAGGCCTGACCGATAGTATTGTTAACTTTGTGCGCGCCAGTATGATTGAGATCTTCACGTTTCAAATAAATTTGAGCGCCGCCTAACTTCTGTGTCCAATTCTCGGCGAGATAGAGAGGTGATGGACGCCCTACAAAGGTGCTCAGGTCTTTGTCCATTTCTGCCAGAAAATTGGGATCGTTACGATATTGCTCATAAGCTTGTTGAAGCTCATATATCGCACCCATAAGCGTCTCACCAACAAACCGACCTCCATAAGGTCCGAAATGTCCACGCTCATCAGGGAATGTTTTGTAATAATCGTGAATATGCTCTTTAAGCATTTGCCACCTCTCTCATAAAAGTGCTGATCTTTTCATGACTTTTTATCCCCTTATCACTTTCAACGCCACCACTGACGTCGACTGCATAGGGCTGCACTTGATGGATAGCCTGCAACACATTAGATGCATGTAGACCACCCGCTAAAATAATGGGTTTATCAATACGACTGATCTGAGACCAGTCAAATGTTTTGCCTGTTCCACCAGGTAAGCCTGGTTGATAGGTATCAAGAAGTAACGCCGAAGCTGTTGAATAGTCGTCAGCTACTTCTTGAAGATTTACACCATCTCGCATTCTTACCGCTTTGAGATATGGCATCTCAAATTGGTGACAAAAATCAGGGCTTTCATCACCATGGAACTGAAGTATATCAACCGATAACTCGTCAAGACAGCGTGAAACCAGGTCTTTATCAGGGTCAACAAAGAGTGCCACTTTTGAAACAAATGGCGCCAAATTAGCTGTAATCGTGTTTGCCTGCGCAAAAGATATGGCTCTTGGGCTTGGAGGATAAAATACTAAGCCAATCGCATCAGCTCCAGATTCTGCTGCAAAATCAGCATCTTGCTGACGAGTTATGCCGCATATTTTTACTCGGGTTCTCATCTGTTTCTATGGTTACTCTTAAATAGAGCTGTTACTTTACCAGAGCACCGGAAAAGCTGACACTGCCGGGATTGAATATTGCTCTGGATAACGAACATCCACCAGATATAACCCCTCTGCTGGCGCAGTTATGCCACCTTGACTTCTATCGGTACTGCGCAAGACCTCACCAGCCCATTCAACAGGTTTACTACCATCGCCAATAGCTGTCATGACACCAACAAGGTTTCTTACCATGTGATGTAGAAATGATAGTGCTTCGACATCAATCGCAATACAGTCTTGTTGCTGACTGATGCTAATTTTATCTAAGGTCTTGATTGGGCTTTTTGCCTGGCACTCACTCGCTCTAAATGCTGAGAAATCATGTTGTCCAACTAATTGATCCGCAGCGGCCTGCATCCTTTCAATATCTAATGGCGGATAGTGCCACCACATTCTATGCTGATGAATTGATGACCGGCTCAGACGGTTTAAGATCAGATACCGGTAGCTTCGTTTGATAGCGGAAAATCTGGCATGGAAATCATCATCTACAAACTCTACCCAAGTGACATTCACATCTTTAGGTAAGTTTGCATTGATACCTAAAAGCCAGCCTCGCTTTTCTCTGATTGAGTCTGTATCAAAGTGCACCACTTGATTTAGGCCATGGACACCTGTGTCGGTGCGTCCAGCGGCATACACTTCAACCGGATGGTTAGCAACAACAGAAACCGCCTTTTGCAGTTCACCTTGTACGGTTCTGGAATGGGACTGAATTTGCCAACCACAAAAATACGTGCCGGCATACTCTATGCCGAGTGCTATTCTCACTAATTCCTCTCTCTTTTAGTCTGATAATGAGTCGAGAATAGTCTGGGCACGCACTTTCTGTTCGTCATTTCCTTCGGCAATGACTTCCTTGAGAATACTGGTCGCGCCTTCAGGATCGTCCATATCGATGTAAGCTGAAGCCAGATCCAATTTGGTTTCTGCCTCATCAATTTCATCAATATCGCCAATATCAAATTCGATATCAGCCTCATCATTAAGATCACTGTCAAATGGTGCGATATCAACACGCTCTGGATCCAATGAAGATGATGCACCAGGCTCAAACGGAAGAAGCGAATCATGCTCGACTATGTTCTCTTCTTCATTATTATCATCTTCTTCTTGATGTGTACCAAATGTTGTACCAGTATCAAACGAGAGCAAATCATCCTCAATATGATCTTCTGACTCATTATCAATTTCTTCAGTCAACGTGTCTTCAAGCTGAGTGTCTTCAGCATTGATGTGGTTTTGCTGCTCTATATCAGAAGCTATATTGACCGTTGAAAACTCTAATGGTGTGTCATCGCTGTCTTCTTCTGATAGATCTACATCGATAGACACATTATCCACTTCGTCTTGACGTTTAAAATCTAGTTGCTCATCTGTTGCAACATCATCAATAGTCTTTTCTGGTTCTGTTGACTCGTCTGAGACAAATTCCGTATCCGCTGTCTCTTCAGCCTGAAATAAAGGATGCTCTGGGGCCAGTTGTGCTCCCCATTGTTTTATTTCATCCCATTCAATACTTTCTTCATCAAAGTCTGTGTTTTCAGCAAGAGCAATAAAGTCGTCAACTTGTTTTTGTTTGTACAACACAAACAATAATTTGTATGCCACTAAAGTATTATCAGGCTCTCTGGCTTTTGCTTGATCGAGCGCAATTTTTGCTTGAGCATAATCCGCATAACCAACAAACATATCAGCTTGTTCAACGAGCTCCATCACACTTTTCTGTGGTAAGGATTCCTGATTTAGCGTTTCATCTTTAGGCTCATGCTCCGTCACTGGCTCTTCAACTGACGCCTCATTAGCGTAATCAGAGAGCGATGTTTGTGTATCATCAGTAACGGGCATTCCCCCAACAGTTATGGTCTCTTCTGTAAACGATTCGTCTTCCTTGTTTTTTCTTCTAGCCAGTAATAGCAACAAGAGAAGGAAAACAAGTAATGCGCCACCAACCTGCAATTTATACTCAGCTAAAAACCGTTTGATATTATCGACTAAATTAGCGGGTACCAGCTCCTCACTGGATTCTTCACTCAATTCAGCTTGAGCTTGTTCTGTACTAAGCGGAGCATCGGCTGTTTCATTGTTCTTTGTATCAGTATTAGCGTCAGCAGCAGTGTCATCAGGAGCAGCTAACGGCTCTAAATCAGGCTCAGCTTCGGTATTGTCCCCGGCAGCGTTGTTCTGTTCATTCTCTTCCAGCATATCCTGTAATCTAGCGAGATCAGCATCTTTAAGAGAAATGAGTCTACGCATGGTCTCCAACTGCTCTTCCATGGCATCCATACGCGCTTTGAAGTCTATGTTTTCCTGCGCTTGTGCCTCTATCGTTTCCTGAGCAAGCGTCAACTGTTCAGTCAATGCATTAATTTTTTCGTTGCCAGCCAGGTTCGGTGACGCATCATCTTCCGTCGTTTTACTTTGTTCAGGTGCAACGAGCTTCAGACGCGCTTGTTCAGCAGCATCGTCTTCGATTTGTTCACTACTTTCACTATTATCTGCATTCGTGTTATCGATAGTGTTGGCGTCTATTGTATCCTCAGCCGCTGGCTCAGATTCATCAGTGGATGGTTGAATCACCGCTGGTGTTGGCGCGGGTTTGTTCGTAACAGTATTTCGCTGGCGCCATGCTTCATTCTGTGCTTTGAAGGCTTGATATGCCTGTGCCTGTGATTTGGCTAATATCGCAGATTTGTCAGGAATAGACAGCGTATAACCTGCTTTAAGTCCATTTATATTGTTATCAACAAACGCTTCTGGATTAGCATTCACCAGCGCCAACATCATCTGTTGAACGGAGACAGACTCATCAGGACGAGTGTTTAGAGCGATATTCCATAAGGTATCGGCTTTGGCAACAGGACCATATGTACCACCATTAGCCCAAACAGTATTAACATTATTCACTTCTGTAGATGTGTCAGCCTTATTCACAGAAGGTGTAGATGCAGCTTGTTGAGTAGTGCGTTGAGATGACATCAACACTTCAGGTGGATCAAGAAGTACCGTGTACTCTCTGATGAGTTTTCCACCTCCAGCAGAGGCTGTTAGCAAAAAGTCCAAGAAAGGTTCTTTTACAGGTAGTTGCGAAGTGATTAAAACGCGAGGCTTTCCTGATTGCTCAACAACATCAAACTTTAACTGGCTCAGGATATAACTTCGGTCTAATCCTGCTTTTTCAAACTCGTCATTTGAGGCGATTCTGATTTCAAAACTCTCTTTTTCTTCTGTAGAGAGTGAGTTGATATCAATCGTTGCTTTGAAGGGCTCATTAAGTGCTGACATGACTTTAATTTCGCCCAAACCAAACGCATAACTCGTTAAGGGGGTGAAAAAGCCTATCGTTGATGCGACAGCGATACTGGCAAAAAGCTGTTTCTTCATTTTCATCCCCTTAACTTCCTTATCTAGCTTATTTTAAAGGTACTTTTCTACTAACACTTCTGCAATTTGAACACTGTTAAGTGCCGCACCTTTACGTACGTTATCAGCAACAACCCATAAATCCAGTCCTTTATCATGGGAAATGTCTTCACGAATACGTCCGACAAATACAGGATCCTGACCTGAAGACTCTGTCACTGCTGTTGGATAACCACCATCTTTACGTTCATCAAGCAGGACAATACCGTTTGCTTTTTCATAAAGTGCTTTACATTGTTCAGCAGTGATCTTGTCACGCGTTTCAATATGAATGGCTTCTGAGTGGCCGAAGAAAACAGGAACACGAACAGCGGTTGGGTTAACCTGGATAGACTCATCGCCCATAATTTTGCGTGTTTCCCAGACCATTTTCATTTCTTCTTTGGTGTAGCCATTGTCCATGAATACATCAATCTGAGGCAGAACATTAAAAGCGATCTGTTTAGGATAAACCTCTGCCTTAACAGGGCGACCATTCAATAAATCTGCAGTCTGTTTCGCCAGTTCATCCATCGCTGGTTTGCCAGAGCCAGAAACGGCTTGATATGTACAGACATTAATGCGTGTAATACCGACGGCATCATAGATAGGCTTTAATGCGACCATCATTTGGATGGTTGAACAGTTCGGATTGGCAATGATGCCACGATTTTTGTAATCAGCAACGGCTTCCGGGTTTACTTCTGGCACGACAAGCGGAATATCATCATCGTAACGGAACTGTGATGTGTTATCGATGACCACACAGCCAGCCGCAGCGGCTTTAGGGGCATACTCAGCAGAGACACTAGCACCTGGAGAAAACAAGCCAACTTGTACTTTAGAAAAATCAAACTCAGCCAGATCTTCGACAATAATGGATTTGTTACCAAAACTTACTGTAGAGCCTGCACTACGTTCGCTTGCCAGTGCATATACCTTACCTACTGGAAATTGACGTTGGTGCAAAATTTCTAACATGGCTTCACCGACAGCCCCTGTAGCACCTACTACTGCAACATCTACTTTTTTATTCACAATACACCTTTTGTTTTAATTTATAACGCTGCTAATACCGCATCACCCATTTCAGAGGTGGACACTTTTGTCATACCTTCAGAATAGATATCCGCAGTACGAAGTCCATCATCCAGTACTTTACTCACAGCTTTTTCAATTCGATCAGCCATTGCAGCTTCATCGAGTGTGTAACGTAACATCATAGCAGCTGACAAAATTGTCGCCAGTGGGTTGGCAATATTCTGTCCAGCAATATCGGGGGCAGAACCATGAATCGGTTCATACATACCCTTGCTGTTTTCATCAAGCGAGGCGGAAGGCAGCATGCCAATCGAGCCAGTTAACATTGATGCACAATCAGACAAAATGTCACCAAACATATTAGTCGTCACCATCACATCAAACTGTTTGGGTGCTCGAACTAATTGCATGGCTGCGTTGTCTACATACATATGACTCAATTCAATGTCAGGATAAGATTCAGACAATGTTGTCATAGTTTCACGCCACAATTCTGTGCTTTCCAGCACATTTGCTTTATCTACAGAACAAACTCGACCTTGTCTTTTGCTCGCAATATCAAAAGCGACCTTACCGATTCGGTTAATCTCACTTTCACGATAGACAAGTGTATTGAAACCCTGCTTTTCGCCATTCTCCAACGTTCTGATACCACGTGGTTGACCGAAATAAATGCCACCCGTCAATTCACGCACAATCATCAAATCCAGACCAGCCACCACATCAGCTTTTAGTGTAGAAGCTTCTGCCAACTGCGGATATAAAATTGCCGGACGTAAATTGGCAAATAAATTCAATTCGGAGCGGATACCCAATAAACCTTTTTCTGGTCTGACGCTGATATCAAGTGACTCCCATTTGTAGCCCCCGACAGCACCTAATAAAATCGCATCGGCCTGCTTTGACATCTGCAGCGTTTCGTCAGGTAACGGTGTACCAGTTTCATCATATGCTGCTCCACCAATGAGGCCATATTCCAAAGAGACATCTAGCCCCTCTTGACGAAATGCTTCTAAAATTTTGACTGCTTCAGCTACGATTTCAGGACCAATACCATCACCAGGCAAAACTACAATCTTTTTTGTCATTTTTTATATCTTTAAATAATTTACTGAATTAGAGATTTATCTTATGAGAATAACCAGGGCGCTTCTTGCTTGCGCTTTTCTTCATAAGCCTTGATATCATCTTGATGCTGTAAGGTGAGACCAATATCATCAAGCCCTTCGATTAGACAGTGCTTTTTGAATGCATCAACCTCAAAGTCAATCGACTCACCATCAGGTAACGTGATTTTTTGTTCTGGTAAATCGACTTTCAGTTGGTAGCCAGGCATCGCCTCTACTTGCTCAAACAGTTTGTCAATTAGCGTCTCTTCCAGAGTGATAGCCAAAATACCATTTTTACTAGTGTTGCTGAAAAAGATATCTGCAAAACTGGGGGCAATAATAACGCGAATGCCAAAATCATCCAGTGCCCAGACAGCATGTTCACGACTTGAACCACAACCAAAGTTCTCACGCGCTAGCAGGATAGTCCCGTTTTTATAGCGTGGTTGGTTAAGCTCAAAATCAGGGTTTAAAGGCCGTCCACTGTTATCTTGTCCTGGTTCACCATGGTCAAGATAACGCCACTCATCAAACAAGTTCGGACCAAAGCCAGTGCGCTTGATTGACTTCAAAAACTGTTTGGGGATAATGGCATCGGTATCGACATTGGGGCGATCCAATGGAATAACGATGCCAGTCTCAACTGAAAATTTTTGCATTGCGAGGAATACCTCTTAGTTCGTCGCGTTTAACGTTAAATAAAAACTTACCGGCACAGCATGGCTTATGTTTGGTAATCCAGCCAGCTCACGTAATTTTTCTACACCCTGTGCCAACTTATAATCATCAACACTCAAAATAACAGGATGAGAAGAGACCACTAGCAACTCATTTTCGGTTACTTTGGTCACAAGCACATCAAATGTCATTTCTTGTTTTTGCCCATGCAGTTCAAAAAAACCATCAATAGATAATGGTTTTGTCTGCCCAACGGTAATCTGTGCTATTTGTTCTGGTGACAGCTGAGCTGTAATCGTCGCTTTAGGAAAGTCAGCGACATTGAAAAGAAACTCCTTCATGCGACTGTCGCGAATTTCTATGCCTGTATTTACCGATGCCAAATCAATGGCAAGAGAAAACTCACCTGTTTCAGCTAAGTTACCAGCAATTTTGTCAAACTGATGAACCTCAGCAATGTTCACCTTTTTTGTTGAAATAAAATTCACTTGAGACTCGTTGTTGTTTATCTGCCATTGTGTTGCAGAAGCTACCGAGCTTGCCAGGAGTATACTGAGTGTCGACACCCAAATATGCATTTTTCTCATTCTTCTTCCCTCATCGTTCGATAATAGTAGACACTGAACCATCAACAGCATCATGCTCGTTGATCAGTTCGTCAATTGATCGGGTTAAACTTTCTTCAACCGGCGATTTCAGCACAATAATCTCAACACGTCTGTTAATCGCACGGTTCTCAGGTGAATTATTAGGCACCAATGGTTTGGTATCCGCATACCCTTCTAAAACAAAACGTTCTGGTTTCATATCCCCAGGTTCTAACAATTCATGTACTACAGAGGTGGCTCTTGAGGTAGATAGTTCCCAATTTGATCGATATCTTGGCGTATTAATCGGTACATCATCCGTGTGGCCAGCGACAGCAATTTGACCTCCCGTACTCACTAAAACGTCGTGTATTTTTCTAAGAATAGGTTTAAAGCCAGGGTTCAATCTCGCGTCACCAGATGGAAACGAACCATTTTCTCGAATTCGGATCACAATACGACTGAACTGACTTTCTACTTCAATTAGACCTTCTTTAATTTCTTCATCTAATGCTTCACGAAATTTCTGGGTTTCTTCCGCTATTTCCTGGGCCTGTTGTCGAGCGACCTCTTCTTCATCCATTGTTACCTTGATTTTTTCACGGGTATCATCGATGGTTTCTTGTCTCACTACCTTAAGCGGCGTCGGTTTAGGCTCACCTGGACTATACTCTTGAGCAATAATACTGGTACCAACGGGCACAGCATCAGCGATGACTTCTCGCTGAACGCCAAAAGCATTATCAAGAGATTTCACCACCATCTTGTATTTCAAGGCATCCATTTCAGCAAAGGATAATAACAAAACAAAAAAGCACATCAGCAATGACATTAAGTCTGCGAATGTGCCCATGTAGGCGGGTAAGCCTTCGTCTTGCTTTTTAGGTCTTGGGCTATCTTCACTCATTTCTATGTAACCGAGACCAACTAGGCAGCTGGTTCGTCAGTATCACGCTTAGACGCTGGTAAGAAGTTTTGTAACAGCTCACCTAATACTTTCGGGTTTTGACCTTCCTGAATCCCCATTACACTCTCAATGATAATACTCTTATTCATCAACTCTTCACTGCTACGTAAAGCGAGCTTATCAGACACAGGCAGAGCGAACATATTGGCTAACATTGCACCATAGAGTGTGGTTAATAATGCCACAGCCATGGCAGGGCCAATGGATTTCGGATCGGACATATTTGACAACATTTGTACCAAACCGACTAATGTACCAATCATTCCCATAGCTGGACCAGCATCCCCCATCGTTTTGAAGATTTGCTGGCCTATAGAGTGACGGTTAACGGTTTCATTCATTTCCGTAACCAGTGCTTTTTTGACTACCGCTGGTTCATGTCCATCAACCAGCATGCGTATACCTTTTGCCAAAACGGGATTAGCCACCTCCTGTCTTTCCAGTGCAAGTAAGCCCTCTTTTCTTGCAATGGTGGCTAGTTCAACAACAGATTGAATGATTTCTTGAGGTGACTCTGATTTGTATAAGAACGCTTTCATTGCTGTCTTAAACGAGCCAAGAAATTGTCCTAGAGTGAAGCGCATCAATACCACCGCAAAGGTGCCGCCTATGACAATCGCTAATGAAGGCATGTTGATGAATACACCGGCTGCTGCACCAAGAGCAATCGTTGCAATAATCAGACTCCAAGCCGCAATAAAACCTAGCAGTGTAGCTAAATCCACTCAATTACTCCCTAAGACTAGAAACTCATCAATGAAATGCCGTAGCACTGGCAGTGCATTCTACCTAATCGCATAGTAAAAATCTCCTCTATGACGAAGGAAAACGATGCTTTTTATGCTTCTTAGCTCTGTAAATTAAAAACGCAGGCAGAACCATCAGCATAATGACAATAAGTACGACGCCTAATGGCCAGAGTATCGGCTGATTCCACTCAGACTGAAGTTTTTCACGTAATGACGCATCAATACGGCGATATTTCAATGTGTTATTCGCCATTAAGTTAGGCTTAACATTATGATTCCATTGATGATAAAGCGAAAACTGTTTTGGATGAAAGCCCCAGATCCATGGCGCGTCTTTTCTAGCAATCTCAACCATACGGTTTATGATAGATCGGCGCTCGGGACTGTTCGACATCGTTCGCATCTGCTCAAAAAGCATATCAAACTCTTTGTTGTGATAATTGGCGGTATTTTCACCACCAAATTCTGCTCGGCCATTGGGTCCATAAAGTAAAAATAAGAAATTCTCCGGATCAGGATAATCTGCGTTCCAGCCCCATTGGAATAACTGGGTTCGTCCACGACGAATTTTATCTTGAAAACGATTGTAGTCACTGCTTCTGATGACGAGTTGTATTTTGAGTTTTTTGAATTGCTTACGTATCCAATCTAAATCGGCTTTACTATCAGGCCCACTCGCCGTGGTATCCAGGTAAATAACGAGCGGCTCGCCAGTTTTCTCGTTCCTGCCATTGGGGTAACCCGCTTCTGCTAAAAGTTGCTTAGCAGCGTCAAGCGATTTACGAACAGCTTGTCCCTTCTCCCATTTGTATATGTGTGTGTTAATACCTGATTTTCCCTCACTGTAACCAAAAATACCGGGAGGAATGGGCCCTTGGGCGGGGATGCCTCGCCCATTCGCAAAGATAGAAATATATTCCTCTTGATCAATAGCGATTGAAATAGCTTGCCGAAGTTTCCTTGCTCGCTCTGTGTAGCCACCGACAACGGGGTCCAGCATATTAAATCCAGTATAGAAACTTGTCGCCGCAATGGCTGTTTCAAGCTTTATTCCTTTCTCTTTCATGACATCACTTAAACCAAACTCACCTGATGCTGACACATTCACGGCTTGCTCGAAACTGTCTGAACTAATGCCACTTACATCGTAATAGCCTTGCATAAATTTCCCCCAATAAGAGGTACTTTCTTTTTCAAGGGTAAACACAATTTTGTCTGTTAAAGGCAGCGATTTTCCTGCATCGTTCAGCAGACCATTTTGCCGATCCGTTTCCTCCCCTTCTGTTGGATAACGCTCGCCATGAAAATGAGGGTTTTTAGTCAGTACCATGCGTCGGTTTGGATCATTTTCAGTCATATAAAAAGGACCCGTTCCGACTGGGTACCAATCAAGGGTTATGTTCTTATTTATCAAGCCTGGTTGTGAGTAAAACTGTTCTGCTTCCCAAGGGATTGGGGCAAAAAAAGGCATGGCTAACCAATAATCGAGTTGTGGATATTTGCCATAGACCTTGATTTGATAATGGTAGTTATCAACGATGTTGACGCCACTGATGTCATGCTGACGAAGATCGACTACGTCGCCTTTTTTACGAAGATCTCTTAACTTCTGAGCATAGTCTTTTAGTCCAACAATATGCTCTGACATCACACCAAGTATCGGTGAGTGAATTTCGGGATGAGCCAATCTCTTTATCTGATATACAAAATCATCTGCCACCAGTTTACGGGTATCTGTTTGCTCAAAATCTGCTAAATCTTCTATATCAGAGAGTTCTTCATCGGTTAAGTTATGGTACAGCCAGACACCGTTTTCATCTCTGGCAAATGCAGGGTGTGGCTGGTAATAAATATTCTGTTTGATGGGAATCGTATAAATTGAGTATGCAATATCATCATCAGTCTCCTTAACAGGATGATTATCCTTGTCCAGGTAGACTACATCAGGCATTGATTCAGCTGCCAGGGGCTCTAGTTGATAAGGTCTTTTCAGGTAGTGGTATTGATATGGCGGTTCGTAAACCTGGCCAGTAATGATGACCTCGTTTGCGCTGTAGGATCTGGCAGGATCCAAGTGTTTGGGTCGTAGAGAAAAAGCAGCGTATAGGATCTCTTCATCGCTGGACGCTTCAGGATAAGGTGAATTTATCGCCCCCTTATCACAGGCTGTTGTGAAAAACAGCACGATAGCGAGCAAGCAATATATCAATCTCATACAACCTCATTGCGGAACATTAGATAGTGTCTGCATCATACCAGTAGAAGATTACTGCATGCTTGCCCTTTCCGTCATCCCCAAAATCAGGTAAGTTATCCCGCTTTATATGTAGTTTAGGAGAGACACATGGGTTTTCTGCAAGGCAAACGTGCGTTAATCGTGGGCGTAGCCAGCCCCCGCTCTATTGCATCTGGTATTGCTCATGCTATGGCACGAGAAGGTGCTGAATTGGCTTTCACTTATCAAAATGAGAAATTAAAATCACGCGTTGAAAAAATCGCTGAAGAGTGTGGCGCCGATCCTGCACTGGTCTTTCCTTGTGATGTGAGCAGTGATGATGAAATTAATGGTGTATTCAAGTCGTTATCTGAGCATTGGGATGGCCTAGATACGATTGTTCATTCTGTTGCCTTTGCCCCACGTGAGCAGCTACAGGGTGGGTTCGTTGATAGCGTTACACGTGAAGGTTTTGCTATGGCGAACGATATTAGTGCCTATAGTTTTGCTGCATTAGCTAAAGCAGGCAAAGACATGATGGCAGGTCGCAATGGCTCATTATTAACATTAAGCTATCTGGGTGCAGAAAAAGCCATTGATAACTACAATGTCATGGGCGTAGCTAAAGCGGCTTTAGAAGCCACTGTTCGTTACATGGCATACTCAATGGGTGAACAAGGTATCCGTGTCAATGCAGTGTCCGCTGGCCCAATCAAAACACTGGCTGCTGCTGGTATTGGTGATTTTGGAAAAATGCTCGCCTACGGTGAGAGAAACTCACCACTTAGAAGAAATGTAACGATTGAAGAAGTCGGTAATGTAGCTGCTTTTCTCTGCTCTGATTTAGCTTCAGGTGTGACGGGGGAAATTACCTATGTTGACGCTGGCTACAATATTGTCGGTATTGGTGATAAGTAATTCCATTGTATTGCTAGAACTCATAAGGGCATTCATTAATGCCCTTTTTTTTGATCCCTATTTGGAGGCCATATGTCTCATAAACATGCCATGATTTTATTGGCCTTCATTGTCCTTGGCGCAGTGAGTGGTGTTTTCTTAGGGTGGTATAGACCTGACACAGCCACACAGATAAGTTGGCTTGGAACACTGTTTCTCAATGCATTGAAAATGACCATCATTCCATTGGTTATTGCATCCATTGTCAGTGGTATCGGGTCATTAGGGAATCTGAAAAAGCTAGGCAGGCTGGGTGGACTGACCTTACTTTATTACAGCTTATCAACCGCTGTCGCCGTTTTTATCGGTCTGGTCGTTGTGAATTGGATTCAACCAGGTGCAGGTATGCAATGGAGTCAGTCAGAGGTGCCTGAATATATTCTGGAGAAACAGGACACCGGTGCCAGTGATATCATCTTATCCTTGGTCTCACCTAATCTGATTGCTTCAGCAGCAGAAACACAACTCCTTCCTTTGATTGTCTTTGCCATTTTGTTTTCTATGGCCTTAAGTACGTTAGGTGAAACAGGCAGACCGGTCTTTCAGCTGTTTGATGGCATCAATGAAGCCATGATGAAACTCGTTATCTGGGTAATGCATCTCGCTCCACTAGGCATATTTGCTTTAATTGCTGCTAGGCTGGGTAATGCTGGAGGTGGTGAACATTTTTTAAGTGAAATGAAAGCGGTTGGCTGGCATGTAGTGACTGTACTGACGGGACTTCTTGCACACGGCATATTGTTATTTATCATTCTGCTATTAATGACACGCCGTGGCATAAGCTATCTGCTTGGAATGGGCCGAGCCTTGGTAACGGCATTTGGTACAGCGAGTTCTTCTGCAACCCTACCATTGTCGATGGAATGCGTCAGAGAGAATGGTATTAGCCATAAAACCAGTAAGTTTGTTCTGCCACTAGGGGCAACAATTAATATGGACGGTACTGCACTTTATGAAGCGGCGGCTGTTATGTTTATTGCCCAGGCTTATGGCATTGACCTTAGCTTGACCCAACAAGCTATTGTTTTTATTACGGCTACCTTAGCTGCTATTGGTGCCGCTGGCATTCCAGAGGCAGGTCTAGTGACGATGGTGATTGTTTTAAGCGCTGTGGGCTTACCACTAGATGGTATTGCATTGCTGCTTTCAGTAGATTGGTTTCTCGACAGATTCAGGACATCAATCAATGTATGGAGCGATAGCGTAGGCAGTGCAATTGTTGATCGACTGACATAAAAAAAGGCGCATGGCGCGCCTTTTTTCTGCTCATGAAGATTGTTTATTTTAATGCATCTTGATGAATATCTATTTCAGCATCATGACGTAATTGAGCGATGAAAGCTTCAACTTCAGCGGCCGCATAAATACCTGTAAGCTGTTGTTGAAGTGCTTTTCTCTGCTCTTCATTCACATCATCAATATTACCGTTTCTGACTGAAGTTAATTTAATAACCACATAATTACCATTATCAGCAGAAAATCCTTCATAGTTAGCTGATGATAATGGTTTAGCCATGGTAAATGCTCTCTGAAGAATCTGACCACTCACTTGTTCAGCATCGCGTCCATAAAACTCAGGCGCTTGCCAATTTGTCAGTAAAGAGTCTGGAGCTTCACCAGATTTCACTTTTTCCAAGATTGACTCACCCTCATCCTGGGCTAGTTTTCTGGCTTTATCAAAAATCAACTGCTGTTTGATAGCAGGAGACACAGACTCAAAAGGTAAAACCGTCTCCGGAATATGCTTGTTCTTATGAATGACCAGCAAATCATTATCTGACAATTCAATCACTGCACTATTCAGATCATTTTTCAATACATCTTCACTGAATGCCGCATCAATTACCTTCTTATTACTGGTAATACCCTCTTCAGTGCCTGTACGGGTAAAACTTGGCGTAGTTTTAATTTCAAGACCCAGAGCTTCTGCTGTCACATCAAGGCTATCCGGATTTTCGAAACTTAGATTGGCTAACTGTTCTGCTTCATCATAAAAAACAGATTCAGCTTGCTGACGGCGATATAAATTTTCAACCTCGTCCCGCGCCTGAGCAAAGCTTTTACCTTCAGGTTTTTGAATCCCAGTAAGTTTAATTAAATGATAACCAAACTCAGTCTTAATGGGCTCACTGACATCGCCAACGTTTTCTAATGCAAATGCCGCTTCTTCAAACGCCGGATCCATAACATCTCTGCCAAAGAATCCAAGATCGCCACCATTACTGGCCGATCCGGTATCTTGCGAGGCATCTTTAGCTAATTCAGCAAAGTCTTCCCCCTCATTGATACGGGTTTGGATAGCTTTAATTTTTTCTAATGCGCTCTCGTCATCACCTTCAACTAAGATATGACTTGCACGGCGTTGCTCAGGGCCAACAAACTGATTTTGATTATCTGCATAGAATTTTTTCAAATCATCTTCATTGATTTGAATATCTTTTGCTAACTCATCAACAGATAATTCAATATAGTTGAGTTTGACTTGTTCAGGCGCTGTGTATGCGGCTAGATTATCGTCATAATATTGTCGAATTTCTGCATCATCCACATTCACTTCTTCAACAAATTGTTGGATGGGCACAATACCGTAAGCAATCTCACGTTGCTGTCTTTCTAATCTCAATGCTTCATTCAGTAATTTCACACTGGCAATTGATGAGCTTTGAATATTTGTTGTCAATTCTTGTGATAGTAGATCAGCTCTCAATTGGGCTTCGTATTGAGTGGGTGTGTAACCGACTCTTGCCAGAACCATCCCATAATAGTCTGAGTCAAATTGCCCATCACGTTGAAAGGCTGGGGTAGAACGAATGAACTGAGAGACAGCAGCATCACTAATATGCTGTTTTAAGGTGATATTCGCGTCACGCAATAATCGTTGTTCAATAAGACCATCTAAAACATCTTTTTTTACAGTAGCACTGTCGAACATAGCCGGATCGAACTGATCGCCCATCATACTTCTCATGCGGTCACGGTATTGCTGAAGTGACGACTGTAATTCTGTTTGAGTGATGGGAGAACCATTAACTTCGGCCACAACCACTGCCGAAGCACCAGATAAATATGAATTGATGCCCCACAGAGCGAATGGAATACTGATTAAACCAACGATGAACCAGGCAATCCATCCCTGGGCGTGATTACGTATGAAATGCAACATATGAAGAGAACCTTCCCGAAATGTTGTTAAAAACGGCTATTCTAATACAATAGGCAAAAAAAAAGGCGCATATGATGCGCCTTTCCTCTTTTTTGGCGGAGCGGACGGGACTCGAACCCGCGACCCCCGGCGTGACAGGCCGGTATTCTAACCAACTGAACTACCGCTCCGTATATTCTTGGTGGGTGCTGAGGGGATCGAACCCCCGACCCTCGCCTTGTAAGGGCGATGCTCTCCCAGCTGAGCTAAGCACCCCAAGAAAAAAAACTAGTTTACAGCATCTTTTAATGCTTTGCCAGCTTTAAATGCAGGAATTTTTGCAGCGGCAATTTTGATTTCTTCACCTGTGCGTGGGTTACGGCCAGTACGTGCTGCACGCTCACGAACAGAGAATGTACCAAAGCCAACTAATGTGACTTGATCGCCACTGCTTAGTGCTTTAGTTACGGCAGATGTCATGCCATCAACAGCTTGGGCCGCTTTTGCTTTTGAAATGTCAGCAGCTGCAGCAACTGCATCGATGAGTTCAGATTTATTCACAGCTTAATTCCTCATATCATTATTTATTTATGTCGTCCAAGTCCCAATAGCGACGTTAAGTTATGCTTCTGAGTCCCATTGGTTCTGAGTATCTAACTACAGCAAAATCAGCGTGTCAAGACAGTTAATTTCAGTTGTTAGCAAGATGTTATCTCTATCACACTCATACTTTATCCAGCTGAATTAGATTTGGCTAATCTGGCATGATTATTGAGATTCAGCTGATGCGGCCAGATAACAGCGTGTCAATCTGACAAAAGCATCGACAGAAATGGTTTCAGGGCGTTGTGTTGGATCGATGTCAGCAGCAAGAAAAATTTCTGGAGAAATCAACTTTTTCAACGTGTTAGCTATGGTTTTTCGGCGTTGACTGAAGGCTTGAGTCACAATCTGACTTAACACACGTATATCGACATCCCCACCTAGAGGTTGTTTGCGTGGTTGCAGATAAATAATGGCAGATTCCACTTTGGGTACTGGATCAAACGCCTCTGGTGGCACTACAAATAACATGTCTGTATGACATTGATACTGAATCATGATGCTCAATCGACCATACTGCTTTGTCCCAGGCTGCGCACAGATGCGCTCGACAACCTCTTTCTGCAACATAAAACACATATCACTAATAGCGTCTGCAAAGCTGAGTAAATGAAACAATAAAGGTGTGGTGATGTTGTAAGGTAAATTGCCAATGATTCTAAGTGGTTTTTGCTCAGTGATTAATTGAGAGTAGTCATATCTCAACGCATCCGCCTCGTGAATCTGTAATTGCTTATAATCACTAAACTGACGTCTCAATAGCGGCACCAAGTCGCGATCAAGCTCAATCACATCCAGCTTTGAACAGCGTTGTAATAGTGGCTCTGTCAACGCACCACGTCCAGGTCCGATTTCAACCAGATGTTGCCCTTCTTCAGGGCTGATTGCTTCTACTATTGAATTAATAATACTTTCATCGTGTAGAAAGTTTTGTCCAAAGCGTTTTCTTGCTCGTGGAAAAGATGATTGGCTCATAAGTTACTCATTGTGTATTCGCCATGGCTATTGCCATTTTTAGAGCGGCATACAAACTACTCGGATTCGCACGTCCTGTACCCGCTAAATCAAGTGCTGTTCCGTGATCTACCGATGTTCTTATGAATGGCAAACCCAATGTGACATTCACAGCCTTACCGAATCCGTGATGTTTTAATACAGGCAAGCCCTGATCGTGATACATCGCTAAAACTACATCATAGTTTTGTAATTTATCTTGATTAAAAATAGTATCGGCTGGCCAGGCACCCGATACGGCATAGCCATCTTGAATAAAACGATCAATAACAGGCTGGATAATGTCAACTTCTTCGCGACCAAGATGACCATCTTCGCCGGCATGAGGGTTTAATCCACATACCGCTATCCTTGGTAAAGCGAGACCAAAGTGTTGCTGCATGGATTGATGAATTATGACAATCACCTCACTTAGTTCGTCAGATGTAATGGCATCCGCCACGTCTCGAAGTGGTAAGTGCGTAGTAGCCAAAGCCACTTTCAGTGAATCCGTCGCTAACATCATAACGACTTTTTTTACGCCAGCCCCATCTGCAAAAAACTCTGTATGCCCAGTAAACACCTCTCCAGAGTCGTTAATGATACCTTTGTGCACAGGGGCCGTAACGATGGCATCAAATTGTTTAGATAAGCAGCCATCCAATGCCGTTTGCAAAGTATCCAAGACATAACGGCTATTCAGGTGATTCAATTCTCCCGCTGTCACAGTGGCTTTGAGTCGATGAGGTAAAACAAAAAGCTCGCCAGCCTCGGCTAATTGTCGAGGCTCGGATAGATCCATTTCAATAAAACTTATCGACAAGCCAAGCAGTTCTGCTCTTTGTTTAAGCAGTTCAGGATCCGCTAAAGCGATAAGCTGAGCTTCATGTTTTTGCTGCGCTAATGACAGAATAAGATCAGGTCCAATACCTGAAGGCTCTCCTGGAGTTAGTGCTATACGTTTGATGACACTCAAGGATTACGATACTCGACGTAAGCTTCATCACGCATTGAACGTAACCATGTTTCCATTTCTTCATCAATTTTACGCTGGCGAATTTGTTCTCGCGCTTTTCCACGTTGATATTCTTCCGCCATATTTTCTTCTCGACGATCGAACACTTTGATTAAATGCCAACCAAATCGACTTTGAAAAACATCGCTCATTTCCCCGACGGCTAAGGCATTCATTTTTTCTTCAAATTCAGGAACCATCACGCCAGGACTTACCCAACCTAAGCTTCCGCCATCAATGGCAGAGCCCGTATCGTCAGAATTCGCTCTGGCTAGCTCGGCAAAGTCTTCACCATTAACAATACGTTCTCTCAGTGTTTCCAGCCGTTTTTGGGCTTCTTCATCTGTTGTGAGTTCGTTGGTTTTAATCAGGATATGACTGGCTAATGTTTGTTTGACAAGATGCACATCTTCACTTTTTTTGTCTTTCACTCTAACCAAGTGATAACCACTACCACTACGCAAAGGTTGGCTGACTTCACCGATACTTAATGTGGGTACCACATCAGCAAACAATGATGGAAGCTCGCCCTGTTTGCGCCAGCCTAACTCACCGCCTTCCAAAGCATTTTGACCATCAGAATATCCCGCAGCGACTTGAGCAAAATCACCGCCTTCGTTCAATAATGCTTGAACTTTCTCTAACTTCTCCTGGGCTGACTGAACTTCTTCAGGTGAAGCGGCTTCGGGCATACTAATGAGAATATGTTGCAGCTCATACTGAACTTGGCCACCCTCTTGCACTTTTTGTGTAGCAAGAAAATTATCGACTTCACGATCGGAAACCACAACGCGGTCTTCGACCTGGCTCTTACGTAATCTTGAAATGATCATTTCATCGCGGATCGTTTCTCTGAATACGCTAAAGTCATAACCATCTTCTTCTAACACATCTCTGAACTGTCTCAATGTCAGTTGATTGTTATCCGCGATCTGCTTGAGGGCAGCATTAAGAGCATCATCCCCGACTCGAATCCCCACTTTATCTGCTTCTTGTATTTGCAGACGTTGCATGATTAATCTTTCAAGCACTTGCTTACGTAGAACATCACTGGGTGGCATTGCAGCATCACGCTGACGGATCTGTTGACGAACCGTTTGCTCCATATCCTGCAAGTCACTTTCAAGAATGACTTCATCATTGACAACTGCAACAATCCTATCCAGAGATTGAGCCCAAACATTGGTTGCCAGCAATAAACCGACAATCAGATACTTAATCATTAAACTCTATTACTCCAAAATTTATTTTTTAATTGGTTTCGTATAAGTCAGAAATGAATCGACTTGCGAATGGCTCAAGGAGTTCATTCTGCTTCGAAGCCACGAATACTGCGTTCTAGTAAGCTATCAGATTTTTGACCGAAACTACCTAAGCCTTTTAATTCTATTTGTAGGTAAATCGCTGTATTGCGCTCTTGATCGGAAACATCGTTCACATAATCACGCATAACTAGGCGTGTTGCCCAGCAGCAACTGTCATATTGTAAGCCAGCAATTTTTTCCAACGTTTCACCTTGATCGATAGCATGATACCAACGACCAAAGAATTTCCAACGTTCTGATAATGGAATCTGCGTGGAAATATCAATTTGTTCCAATGACTCTTCAATACCATTATTCGGTGTTGGGTCATCACGACGGTAACGATGAGAAATATTGAAAATACCACCGCTATCATTTTTATAACGCAATCCTACTGATGACATATTCGACTTCAAGCCGCTTGGGTCCCATTGAAATTCACTATTAAATGACCACTCATCGCCAATGTAGGCCACAGCCTCTGCCACCATATCTGAGGTAGAATCTCGTTCAGCAATTGTGCCATCTAACATGACACGCTGATCAGTGAAATATCGAATCTGACCAACCGTTAATCTCAAGTTCTCTTTACCTGACTCTTCATCAATAATTCGACTGGTGACAGCCAGAGTTAACTGATTGGCATCACCAATTCTATCTCGACCAATAAAACGGTTGTGGGAAAATAGGCGTAGTGAGTTGAACGTAGTCAAACTGGTATCAAAGTCAGGAATATCAGTTTGATCCCGCTCAGGCACATACAAATAAAATGCGCGAGGTTCCAGTGTTTGGATGTAATTATCACCCCACGCTGTCATTTCACGGTCAAAAAACAAGCCTGTATCAAAGCTGGCTATCGGTAAAGTTCTTGTCGCACTATCATCGTAGGTATTGGTATTGTCGTTTTTCAGACTGTATTGCGTATGGTTTAAGGCTAACCTTGGCGTAGCAAAGAATGCGGCCGTGCCCATAGGCATGCTGATTGCTGGTTCGATGTTAATGCGCTGACCATCCACTTTTTCATTGTGATCAAATTCAACGTATTCACTGTCTAACTCATATGTCAGACCTAATGCCTGATCGGGTAAATAACCTTTCAAAACCAGCTGTGGTAAGCGTTTATATTGCTCTTCCACATCATCTCCCAAGGTCTGGTAACCCTGCGCTCTGGCGGTAAAGCTCCATATATCACCGCTATAGCCTGTTTCCACATTTCTATTTAAATAGGTGCGGCTGGAGAGGCTCAGCCCTGAGCCAAAGTCTTCAAAATATTCGTCATCAGAGACATAGTTGTAATCAACGATTGCTCGCCAACGGTTATCGAAATAACTTCTGTGCTGCCATGAAAATAGTTTTCTATCTTCCTGGTAGTGTGGGTTGATATCTTCACCATTGGTTTGCAAATCATCTGAATTCAGGTAGGTTGCTTCAACTTCACCCTCTCCTGACTCAAATAAGTATCGGAACTGTCCACCCAGCATCAAGCCTCGATCAGACATATAACGTGGTGTCAGCGTGGCATCCATATTCGGTGCTATATTCCAGTAATACGGTGTAAGAACATCAAAGCCGGTTTTATCACTACTACCAACAGAAGGAATCAAAAAGCCTGATTTTCGTTGATCATTTAAAGGAAAGTTGATGTAAGGGGTATAAAAAACAGGCCATCCGCCCATCCTGACCACAACATTTTTTGCTTCACCCACAGCCGTTTCATGATCTAAATGGACGGTATCCGCTTTCAATTGCCAAGCATCACTGCCTTCAGGACATGTTGTATAAGTGGCATCATCAAGATCTGTGGTTTTCTGACCTTTTCTTAATATATGCGCTGCTTCACCTCGAGCATGCATTTGACGGATGTGATATTGCGCATTCAGCATCTGCCCTTGAACATTTGCTACAGACCATTCGGCCTGCTCGGACTCAATCACCATTTCACTATCACGAACACTGACATTGCCACTCGCTCTTACATCGCCACTGTTGCGGTTGTAGGTCGCTCTTTCAGCACTCAGTAATTGGTTATCACGAAGAATATCAACGTTACCAGAAAATACAGAGGTGCCATTCTGTAACAGTTGTACTTTGTTAGCTTTTACGTCGACGGGCGATTCATTCTCGGAAGCTGCTTCAGTAGGAATGGGTAAAAATTGATCTTCATAACCAAAGTGACAAGTTAATCCTTGCTCTTGTTGCGCAGATGCGACGCCAGCTGATAAGGATAGTAACAAGGTTGATAATAGCTTCTTTTTGCGCATGTTCATCCTCAAGCTGCAGCTTTAGCCATGATCGACATCCTGACCTAGTGATAAATAACCCACAATTTATCGCATATTAATGATGAATCGGCAAATTGTAGCGTGATGTGGATTAAGCAAAAATGACTTTATCTAAACAAGCTCAAGTACTTAGTCTAATACTGACCTTATTGCCTTAAACCCGGTTCAAGATAGATTCCGTTTATATCGCAGTGAGATTGAAATTAATTTGTCATGAAATGTTGACAGCATCCAACTCAGTCCCTATGATATGCGCTTCCTTTCGGGGCTATAGCTCAGCTGGGAGAGCGCTTGCATGGCATGCAAGAGGTCGGCGGTTCGATCCCGCCTAGCTCCACCAAAAACCGAAAGAAAAAGTTTTAGGTCCCCTTCGTCTAGAGGCCTAGGACACC